>JASBRL010000099.1 GCA_030149475.1 Marinobacter sp. | reverse complement strand
ATCTCTCGGAATGGATGCAGAAATGGTGGTTCGTGGTTCTACTGGGAATCGTCGGGGCCATATTCCTGTTTAAGGAAGCCAATCGACGATCTCGGAAATTCTCGGACTTCAAGGATCGCTGGGTACTGAAACTTCCGGTGATGGGTGAAATTCTGGACAAATCAGCGGTCGCCAAGTTTGGCCGGGTGCTCTCCACAACCTTTGCAGCCGGTGTACCTTTGGTGGATGCACTTGACTCGGTCGCAGGCGCAACCGGTAACGCCGTTTACCGGGATGCCATTGACCAGATCAAAAATGAGGTTTCCAGCGGCACGCAGCTTCAGGCGGCCATGCGCACGGCCAACGTTTTTCCGGTCATGGCTGTGCAACTGACGGCCATTGGCGAGGAGTCCGGTAATCTGGATGAAATGCTGGAGAAGGTTGCCGAGCACTATGAAGCGGTCGTTGATGACATGGTAGACAACCTGACCGCACTCATGGAGCCAATGATCATGGCGGTGCTGGGTGTTCTTGTCGGTGGCCTGATTATCGCGATGTACCTGCCTATCTTCAAACTGGGCCAGGTTGTCGGCGGCTGATCCTTACCAGGAACAAACAACGATTTGATTTGCCACGGACGGCGCAGACCTCGCGGACTAAAAGCACAGGTGCAGGGATTCAGGACCGGAACGCTCGGCAGGTTCGCCATTGTTCAACGTCGGTGAAGTCTGTGGCGTCAGTGGCTCTACTTTTCCCTGGACTCTCTGACTGACAATTTCAAAATAACGGCCCTTCATGATCAATCTCGACACCCTCCTGAACACGCCCTGGCTGCTCTATACCTCGGTCACCTTCGTTTCCCTCTGCGTCGGCAGCTTTCTCAATGTGGTCATTCTGCGGCTTCCCAGAATGATGGAACAGGAGTGGCGTGGCCAGTGTGAGGTGCTTCTCGAACTTCCGGAAGGCCAGCGGGCGCCGGCGGCTACGCCCATAACCTTGTCAAAGCCGGACTCGACCTGTCCGTCCTGCGGCCACCGTATCCGGGCCTGGGAAAACATTCCTGTGGTCAGTTACCTGTTCCTGCGTGGCCGTTGTTCGGCTTGTCGCAATCCTATTTCGATTCGCTATCCGCTTATCGAAGCCATTACCGCACTGTTCTCCGTGCTCACGATTGTTTTTCTGGGACCGACCGAAACGGCACTCTGGTGCCTGTTGCTGGTATGGGCACTGATTGCCCTGACCATGATCGATTTCGATACCCAGCTATTACCGGACAGCATCACCCTGCCCCTGCTCTGGCTGGGCCTGATTCTCAACAGCTTTGGCTTGCTGACGCCTTTCGATTCGGCGTTCTGGGGTGCCGTTGCCGGCTATCTGTCACTGTGGTCGGTGTACTGGCTGTTCAGGCTGGTTACGGGCAAAGAAGGCATGGGCCATGGTGACTTCAAACTGCTGGCGGCGCTCGGCGCCTGGCTGGGATGGATGTTATTACCTGCGGTCATTCTGCTGTCCTCGGTGGTGGGTGCGGCAGTCGGCATCAGCCTGATCCTGTTTCGCCGGCATGGCCGCGAGGTGCCTATTCCGTTCGGGCCCTACCTTGCAGCCGCCGGGCTGTTGTCTTTGTGGTTCGGCGACCGGATACTGGCAGCCTGGGTTGGCTATTTAGGTGGCGCATGAGGTGGTTGCCGGATGAATGAACAGACAGATCAACCGGCGATTGTGGGTCTGACAGGCGGTATCGGCAGCGGCAAATCGACGGTGGCCCGGCTCTTCGGAGACCTGGGCGTTCACTGGGTAGATGCCGACCAGGTGGCCCGGGAAGTGGTCGAGCCCGGCACACCGGCGTTGCGTCAGATTGAAGCGCATTTCGGTACGGGCATACTGAATCCGGACGGCACGCTTGATCGTGCGCAATTGAGAACGGTCGTTTTCGATCATCCCGATCAGCGACTGTGGCTGGAAAAACTGCTTCATCCGGTTATTCGCGAGGAACTGGTTCGTCAACTACGCCCTGCCGGTTATCCCCTGCCTTATGCTCTGCTGGTCTCACCCCTGCTACTGGAAACGGACCAACAGGCTGTTTGCGACCGGGTGCTGGTGGTTGACGTGCCCGAGACGGTGCAGATTGATCGCACGGTCATCCGCGATGGTAACCCGCGGGATCAGGTGGAGCGGATTATGGCTGCACAGATTTCACGAGAGGACCGCTGCGCCCGGGCCGACATGATTATCAATAATAACCGCCCGATCGCAGACACCGCCCGGCAGGTTGCCGAGGTGCACCGGCGCTTTCTCAACGAACTGCCCCGTGTCCCTCGATAGCCGCGCCCCATGAGTCGACATCCCGCACGCCCTGCCTCCGAGGCGCTGACCCTGAACCCTGTGGCACTCACCCGCTCCTGTTTCCGGGACAAATTCGGCGTACCCCGCCAGCCCGGGCTGACACGCCATGCCCGCGCCGATCTGGTAATACGGCCACCTTATGACCGGGAAGATGCGTTTCGCGGCCTCGAGTCCTGCAGCCACCTGTGGCTGACGTTCCAGTTTCACCAGGCGATACGGGCCGAATGGCGGCCGGTGGTACGCCCTCCGCGCCTGGGCGGGAACCGCAAAATGGGAGTCTTTGCCAGTCGCTCACCGTTCCGGCCCAACAGCCTGGGGCTGTCGGTAGTGCGTAACCGGGGACTGCATCGTCAGGGATCGGAGCTGATTCTATCAATCAGCGATCATGACCTGATCGAAGGCACCCCCATTCTCGATATCAAGCCTTATCTGCCGTTCGCGGATTCGGTTCACAACGCCTGTATCGGCTGGGCCGATACGCCCCCCACAGCGCGCCTGGCAGTGATGTTTACCGTAGAGGCAGACCAGCAGTTGGCGGCCCTGGACCCGCTAAGGTACCCTGAATTCCGCGAACTGATTGTCGATGTGGTCGGTTATGATCCGAGGCCATCGTTTCGGCGTGGCCGGGAAGAGGACCGGGTATACGGAGCCCATCTGTATGATTTCAATGTTCGTTTTCAGTTCACTGAAGAGGGTGTACGTGTGTTGACGGTCTGCTAGAGTACAAAGGATGAACTTTTATTCATTCAGTGACGGGGTAACACGCCCGCCTCGAGGGGAGACCCCGCTGCTGATCAGGACAAATATCGGGTATCCCGGACCCGGATTGAACAACTCACAGGGAAAGGTGCCTTGTCGTTGATGCCAACGTTAGCTAACCGGCTTGGGGTACGTCCGCTGGCCGCACGACTGCTTCTCTATGTCCTGCTGTTCAGTCTGGTGTTGGCGCTTGTGGTGACCGGATTGCAGCTCGTCGGCGAGTTCCAGAGCCGCAAATCGGAACTGGTTGATACCCAGAAAAAGGCGGCGGAACTGATCTCCGGCAGCATCAGCAGCAATATATGGCTGATGAACTTCGATGAAGTATCCAGTAGCCTGGACGACATCCTCGCGTTTCCGGTCATCCAGTACGCAGAGCTCAGTACCGTTGGTGGTCGAGTCTTTTCGTCTGGCCAGAAGCCGACGGGCCGGGTGATCACCCAGACATTCCCGTTGGTCTTCAAGCGCACCGGTCAATCAAACCAGCAGCCGGTCGGCACCCTGACGCTGACGTCGTCGGTAGAGCAGGCCTACGACAGCTTGCTCAGCCGCGCCCTGCTGACCCTGCTGGTCCAGTCGTTGATTGTGATGTTGGGGACATTCGGCCTGCTGATCATCGTACGCCTGACCCTGTCCCGACACCTGGAATCCATCGCTGACTACGCCACCCGCCTGAATCTGGACGCGCTGATTGAGCCGCTGCGACTGAAGCGTCGTGAGCCGCGCCAGAGCGATGAGCTGAGCGAAATTGAACAGGCGCTCAATACCATGCGTTTGCAGCTCCTGGAAGAGGCCCGCTCACTGCGCCAGAACAGCATTGACTCCCGTGATGAGCGCGACAAAGCCATCCGTGCCAACAATGCCAAAAACCTGTTCCTCGCCAACGTCAGCCATGAACTCCGCACGCCACTTCAGGCGGTGCTGGGCTACGCCAGCCTGCTGGCGGACACACGGCTGGACCACGAACAGCGGGAGTATGTTCAGACCCTGAGTCATTCCGCCGAAAACCTCTCCGCTATTATCAATGATCTGCTGGACATTTCCAGTATGGAGGCTGGCAAACTGATTCTGGAGGATGCTCCCCTGGACCTTCGGGAAACGCTCGACGAACTGGTCGCCCTGCTGGGCACCCGGGCCCGGGAAAAAGGGCTGGCGCTGGAACTTCGGGTCGACGAGAACCTGCCGTTCGCGGTTCGCGGTGACCCGGTTCGCCTGCGCCAGATACTGATCAACCTGACCTCCAACGCGATCAAGTTTACCGACTCGGGCCATGTCATGGTGAGCATTGAAGTTCTGGGACGGGAACACAACGAGGTGCGACTTCGGTTGTCGGTCGAGGATTCAGGCGTCGGCATCAGCCCGGAAGACCTGCCGCTGGTGTACGAGCCCTACGTTCAGTTGGGTCAGCGATTCCAGCGTCAGCTTCCCGGTGCCGGGCTGGGGCTGACCATTTGCCGGCAACTGGTCAGCCGGATGAATGGCCGGCTGGATGTGGAAAGCCGGCCTGGCGAAGGCTCGACGTTCTGGGTGGAACTGACGTTACCGGTGGCCCCTGAAAGTGCTACACGCATCCGTCATGACCGGCGGCTCATACGCGGCCGGCGGATTCTGGTGGTGGACTCCTACGAACTCTCGCGCAAGATCACCCTCGAGATGCTGTCCCGTTTCGAGATCGATATCGAGGCGGTCAAATCGGCGGCGGACGCGTTGACGGCAATTCGCCAGGCCTATGACAACGGGCAGCACTACGACGCCATTATTCTGGATGGTTTTGTACCCGACATGGACAGCGATCTGCTCTGTCGCCAGATTCGGGACAACCCCGACTGGGAGACAACCCGCGCGCTGATCCTCTCGTCCAATCCGCAACGGGGCGACGCAGAGCACTTCCGCCAGGCCGGCGCCGATGCATTCCTCAGCAAGTCGCTACGCGAAACCTACCTGACGCCGATGCTCAACCAGTTGTTTGCCAATGCTGACAAGGGGGAAAGGTCGTTTCTGACCCGGTTCTCATTGCAGCCGGACACAGAACAACGTTCCCCCCGACCTGCGCCCTGTGGCCCCCTGCGCACCCTGCTGGTGGAAGACAATCCGGTGAACCGCACACTGACGCGCCGCCTGCTGCAGAAACTCGGCTGCGAGGTGATGACCGCCAATGACGGCGAGGCGGCGATGAGTCTGTGGCAATGGCATTCTTTTGATATCATATTCATGGACTGCCAGATGCCTAAAGTGGATGGTTTCGAAGCAACCCGACAACTGCGGGCCTGGGAAACGGCCGAAGGGCGAGCCCCGGTGTCGGTGGTGGCTCTGACTGCGAGTGCCATGGAAAAAGACGAGGAAAAATGCCGCGAAGCCGGTATGGACCTGTTTGTTGCCAAACCGGTCAATATGGAAATGCTGCGTGCCGTTCTTGAACAATACTGTCAGCACAGAAGAGACCCATGATCGTTGATTGCCCGACCTGTAAAAAGCCTGTTGAGTGGAACAATTCAAACCCATTCCGGCCCTTCTGCTCAGAACGATGTCAGTTGATTGATCTGGGCGCATGGGCCAACGAGGATTACCGGGTACCGGCTGAAAACGCCGATCCTGATGACCCAGGGAAGCGCTGAATAATTCGGGCACCCCCCCGGTTAGTCAGGATCCGCCTTAACCCGTTGTAAGTTGAGCAGGCCTGACGCCAGGCATACCATGTACTCCATCAGACTCGATTCACCAGACCAGAAGGGAAACCCCATGAGATACACCAGAGTTCCACTTGTTGTCCTGTCACTGGCGACTGCTCCGGCATTCGCAGCCGACGCCGACCTGAGTCTCACCAACAACTCAGTCAAGGGTCAGATCGATTTTCTTAATCCCGGCTCTGACCTCCAGATGGGCGCGGGCTACACCTATCACCAGGGCGGCCGGAACCTGTTCAACCTGGACTTCCACGCCCAGGGACGTACCGCAATCGGCAACCTGCCGACCACCGCCGGCATTGGCATGAAGGCAATCGGGTACGATCAGGACAACCTGAGCGGCGGTGCTTTAGGTCTGGGCGGGTTTGGTACCGTCAACATTCCCCGGGTGCCCGGACTGTCGGTAACCGGCTCCCTCCACTATGCCCCCAGCATCCTGTCGTTCGGCGACTCCGACAACATGACGGCGCTGGAACTGCGCGCCAGCTACCGGGTCATCCGCAACGCCGAGGTGTACGGTGGCTACCGTTACATCAACACTGACCTGCAGGGCTATTCCGGGAATATCAACCTTGATGAAGGCCTTATGGCCGGGATGAAAATCTACTTCTGATCCACTGACCGTCGCCGACTCCCCCCTCCAAAATGTCGGACCGCCCGCGAACAGGGAGCTGCCTGCCTCCCCCTCTCCCCCGACCCCTCTCCCGCCAGGGGCGAGGGGGGGCTACAGACCGCTGGCCAGGCGTAATATACAAAACTCCCAGCTCCAACCAGCTGACGGGGACAACTCCCAGGTCAAACCCCCTCTCCCCTCCGCGGGAGAGGGTTGGGGAGAGGGGGTGGTAGGCCGCTGACCAGGCATCATGGACAAAACTCCCAGCTTCAACCAGGTTCCCGGCCTGCACAGAATCCGGACCAAAATTCGTGCCGCATCTCACTTTATCCCGTCGCATGCCTTGCTAGACTGCTCCCACATTTGCTGATTCCGGTACTCAGGGATGCGAACGCTCAGGCTTATCACACTGCTCACACTGTCGTTACCGTTGTTGACCGCCTGTGGCGGTGGCAAGACGGCCATTGAAGACGTGGCGAGCCAGCCCAACAGTTTTCCAACCGCGAAGAACCCGGTGAACGACTTCACCGGCAGCAGCACGGGCGATTCAACCAATAAAGCCGGGCTCGCCGCCAATGAGGTCCGGGTAACGGTCGAGGTGCCCTTGCAGGTTGGTCCGGACGGTGAACTGACCCGCCGCAATCTTCGCATCGTCAAGCCGGACAGGCTGACGGTCTACCGTACCGACAACACCTTGCGCAAGCTGTCCAGTGTCAACGTTCGCCAGCGCACAGAAGACAGTGGACGACGGGTCATTGAGTTCGTCGACGGCCAACCAACAGGCCCCGATGTGCTGATCGAGGCGACCGTCGGCAATACCGTGATTCGCGCCTTTGCCAGTGACTCGGACCAGGACGTGAAAGTGAATCCGTTTTCGGAATACCTGGTGCGCTACGCACTTGGTGGATACACGGCCGGTGAGTTCACACGCGTTATGAACTGCGTCAATAGCAACAACAGCACCGACCTGTGCCTGACCAAGTATGTCTGGTCCACGCTCGCTGATCAGGTCCAGGATTTCGAGATTGATATCCCCGCCGATGCCGATATCGCAAGCTCGGTGAGCTTTCTCAACCGTCGTGCGGACTTCGCCAGGTATGTCGCCAATATGGCCGACTACGCCCTGCTGGACAACGCTTCCTCAGGCACCGTTTCAGCCCAGTCTGCGGACTACAACTCAGTGTTTATGGGCTTCGAGCTAGGCCAGAGCTTTCTGGTTTCGACAACCCGTACGCCCGGGCAATGGGGCGTAATCAGTGGCACTGAGGAGCCGCTGGAGGACAAGAATGGCACCGGCTACGTGTATCCGGGACTGACACTGGCTTCGCTTGACGTGTTCAATATTCGCGCAACCTCCCTGGCCAGCGATATCCCCTACAACCGGACCACCATCGCCCAGGGCGGTGACAATACTTTTTACACTCACCCGAACTGGCCACTGAACAGCCAGTCCTCTCCGCCGGGCCCTGCGACGGTCAAAGGCGATACTCGCCTGCTCGCCGGGCGGTCCCTGTTCCAGAGCGTGACCGGCCGGGGCAGTTCGCAGGTCATTGGCTGGACCCGCAACCCCTATTACCTCAACGCTTTTGTCGGCCCCAGCGCGACAAACCCGGACCGGGTGCTGGACGGTTATTTCAGCGCCGGTAAGGCAATCGAACTCAGCGCGGACGGCGGTGCCCTCAAGCGCGGACGCACCCTGGAGAACCGTTACCTGTCGGCACTTTCCCTGAACCTGGCCCGGGCTGACAATTTCGACCTGGGGCAGCTCAACGGGCTGCGGTTCAATGTCGTGACGTTCGCCACGTTGTTGGGAGACCCGAATACACCCGTGCAGATTGAATCCGGCGTGGGCCAATGGACGGTCAGCGGGCAGTCCGTGACCCAGGCGCTGGCCGACGTACTCACCCTGACTCGCGACAGCAGCGGCGTGGTCACAGGTGGGGTGACGGATCGCACCGGAGCGCGCTACCTCAGCCAGCGCACCGCCATCCTCAGCGATGGCAGGCGGAACATCGGGCGTCTCAACCTCGACATTGACTCGGCACCCGCCCCTGGCGGCACGCCGGATATTGGCGTCGGAGCCAGTACCCCGGATGCTTCGCTGCTGGCGTTCAACCTCAACAATCCCGGCAGTGGCGACGGCCTGTTGGTCGCGGCGCCGCAGACCAGCAGTGTCCCGGTCAGTGGCGAGCGGTACCGGGTACAGGGCGTACTGCTGGGGATGGACGCCGACAGCAACGTCCTTTCCCATCTGGACGATGCCATTCTGACCATCAACAACAGCACTAACGCCACGCTCGACTGGCGCGGGCTCAAGGTTGTTCATACGGTCTCCACCGAAGCCGTACAGGCGCCGACCAGCCTGGTGGAACAGGCCATGACCTTCAGTTATTCCACGGCCGCCGGGAACGGTCGCCTGGTGTTTAATGAAACCACCGGAACACTGGCGATGAGCGGCTTCATGACTGGCGACCGAACGCAACTGTTTCTCCGTGTCAGCGACCCTGGCAACAGCACCCGGCCCCTGGGTCTGGTGCTGGCCACCCGTATTCCGTAAGGGCAGGCATCGCCAACCCATCCAAATCGCGACCCGTTACCGTATAACCTGTTACAATTCTGTCCATGTCTTCGTAATCAGGGGATTTCATGTCTGTAGCACTGCGTCTATCCGCTTTTCTGGTGCCACTGGTGGCTTTTGCGATCTGGGGTGGCAGCTATCAGCCTGCAACAGCGACTATGGTTCAGGATTCGGCGGACGAGATTGAAGACCTGGCCCAGATTGACCTGCCCCCGTTGCCGGCATGGGCCAATGACCCACTGCCTGACTTTACCCGCTATCGCGATACCACCGAAAAGAAAGCCGCGTTCTTCTCGTTCATCTATCCTCGCGTGGTCCTTGCGAATGCGCGCATATTGCTCCAACGGCATTACCTGATTGCACTGAGCGAACAGCAAAGCCTTAAACCTGAAGAAGCGACATGGCTCAGTCGCCAGGCTGAGCGCCTGCGGGTAGACGCCGACATTGTGGCTGGCAACCCGGCGCTGTTCAACGCGCTGAAGCGCCGGCTGGATATTGTCCCGCCTTCGCTGATCCTGGCCCAGGCTGCCAATGAATCCGCCTGGGGCACCTCGCGCTTTGCCCGTCAGGGTAACAATCTGTTCGGGCAGTGGTGTTTCAGCGATGGCTGCGGCCTGGTGCCCAAGCGCCGGGTAGACGGCGCCAATCATGAAGTCGCCGCGTTCGATTCGCCCTACGGCTCGATCCGGGCCTATATCCAGAACCTCAACCGCCATGCCAGCTACAAACCGTTGCGGGAAATCCGCAAGAAAGAACGTGAGCGCGCCATGTTTCCCACGGGGCTGAAACTGGCCGCCGGACTGGTGAGCTACTCCGAGCGTGGTAAAGCCTATGTGCGGGAAATCCGCCATATGATTGATTACAACAACCTGTCCTATTACGACAGTCAGTACACCTTGAGTATTGGCTACGACCCGGACAGCGAGGCGCTAATGGAGACTGCCACCGCCGGTGAAAGTGCGCTGATGCCCGGCAATATCAACAAGGGCGGCTGAGCCTGGCGCTTACCTCTCCCCGATGGCCGGGTATCTGATCGCCGTACCGGATCGCCCGGTTCTGCGAAGACCGTACCCCGTCTGGTTACGTTTCGACTGGCTACTTTGTTGCTGATCGACAAGTCTGAGGCGCCTTGATCAGAGCAGCCCCAGTTCCCTGGCGCGGACGATGGCCTGGGTTCGCGAGCGCACATCAAGCTTGGCGTTGATGCGACGGGCGTGGGTTCTGACGGTGTGCAGGGAAATATGCAGTTTATCGGCAATGTTCTGATTGGACAGTCCCATGGCTATCAGTTCCAGCACACTTTGCTCCCGGTCGCTGATCGGTTCGGCCAGCACGGCTGCCGTGGTCATCGTAGCAGCGGTCGCAGATGATGACCGGACGGGCAACCCGAACAGATCTCGAAGATCTGTCACAAAAGGCGTCAGTGGCAAAGCCGGCAGCAGGGTTCTGATCAGCGGAACAAGTTCCGGTTTCAGCTCTACAAACGGGCTCAGGTAATGCTCTCCGGCGGCCTGCTCGACTGTCGCCTTGAGGCGCGCCTGCGCTTTATCGGTTTTGCCCGCCTGAGCGCAGGCTATAGCGCCGAGAAGTTCGACATAGAGGTGACTACCGAAAGCCGGCGCTGATGTCGCCCCGGATTCACGCAATCGGCTCAGGCTGTCACAGGCAGATTGCAGTTGCCCGGTGGCCAGACTGTAGCGGATTTTCAGGCTGTCGAGCTGCCCCGGTAACATCGGAAACAATTCCGGAACCAACTGCCGGTCCCGGTAAGCCTGTAGTTTTTCCAGCGCCGGAACGACGCTGCCATATTGCTTTCGCGCCAGCCAGAAGCTGATTTTCAGCGCCTCCAGCACCGGCTCGTGAACCGCGTCATCCACCAGCCATTTGTGCATCATTCGTTCGGCCTGCCCCACCCAGGCAAAGGCCTCATCAATATGCCCGCGGGCTTTCGCGATCAAGGCCCTCAGGGCCATCGACATCAACCAGGACAGATCACGGGTCTGTTCAGAATAACGAACACAGTGAACCAACAACCGGTCTGCCTCATCCCACCGCCCCTGATGCCATAGCACCAGAGCGAGATTGAGCTGCAAACGGACTTCGCCTATGCGGTGCGGCCGAACCGGGTCTGTAATGGCGGTATCCAGGCCATGCTTGAGAAGCTGTTCCGAACGTTTGAGATACCCTTTGCCCAGTTGAATTCGTGCATGGTCATAGACCGCCAGAATCTCACAATTGCCGTCTCCGGACTCACGCGCCAACCGGGAGGCATCGCGGTTGGCACCCCGGGCTTCGGCAAACCGGCCACTGGCGCATAAGGCGCTGGACCGCACCAGCAGAGCCATCAGCCGGGCATGCAGGTTGAGACCCGGCTCAGCCAACGCCTCCCCGGCCTCCTGCAAGGCCTCGTCAATACTCCCCTCACCTCGCAGAATAAAGGCACGTAACGCCTGGACTCTGCCCGACAGCGCTTCGACCTCCTCAACCGACAGGTCATCAATCAGTTGCCTGGCTTCGCGGAACTGACCACCCACGGCATGAACCCAACTGTAAACCACTCGTAGCCGGGAACTGCGTTGAATCAGTTCGGCAGGCAACGAACGCCGTAGTGCCAGCAACGACGCAGTATCCTGGCTGACCAGCATGGCCTCGGAGCTTTCGGATGCGATCTGCAGTGCTTGCTCGACATCACCGCTGCCCAGAGCGTAACGCAAAGCCTCTGACGAGTTTCCGCGCTCTGCAAACCAGCGACTGGCGAGCCTGGCGCGAACCAGTTGCCCGCTGACACCCCGCGCTCTGAGCCATTCCCGGGCCAGCGGATTAAAACGATACCAGTGATTTCTCCCGGGAACCGGAAACAGAGGCAAACCACTGTCCGCCGCAACGGACGGGCTGAAGCTGTGGTCGCACGCACTGTCGGCACAGTGCAAAAACAGATCGTCGGAAATAATGTCGAATTCCGCCATCTGACACAACGAGCGCTGCTGCCCCGGCGTCAGGCGCTGAAACAGGGCATCCTGAAGGAACCGCCGGACGCTGTTGGTATCCAGCATTGGCAATCGGTCATGGTCGCCACTCTGGAGAGACTGGCGGTACAGCGCCAGCGGTGTCAGCCACCCCTCGGTCAACGCATGCAGGTGCTCCGCCGCGTGAACCGTCAGCTTCTCCGCCGCCAACTCCGCGTCAAACAACGCCAGGGTCTCCGCCCGTGACAAGGCAAGGTGATCTGACGCCAGCCGGTGGTAACAGCCATCAAGCGAGAACGAGTGAGTCTGCACCGGCAACGGGCGTCGTGAAATCAGCACCAGGGTAATCGGCGGTAATTCGCGGAGCAACTGGTCCAGCAGCGCGACCGAGGGCACCGTGACCAGTTCATCCACGTTGTCAAGCACCAGTGTGAAGGGTTCGGTCGGCAGCCCTCCCGAATGAAGACTGGCCAGCATCAGCGCCAATGCGTCGGTCGCAGACCCGGAAACCGGACGTCTGACCGACTGATGACGACGCTCCGGCTGTCCGAACGCCAGCATCAGCAATGCCAGAAAACGCGACGGATCATTATCCTGGGCCGCCAGCGACAGCCAACTGACGGAGGCCTCGGGTTGTTGGGCCAGAACCTCTGCAAGCAACTGCGACTTGCCGAATCCGGCCGGCGCCTCAATGTGGATCAGGACGCCATGTCGCTCGGCATTTTTGGTGTTGGCAGGAGTAGGTAATGCGTCGGAGGCCTGCCCTGGACTCTGTACGGGCACCCGCTCATTGTCCTGAACCAGGCCGAGATAGCGCCCCAACTGAGCCATGCCTTGCTCGCGCCGAATCGTCTGGCGACATGGTTTCGGCTGTTTTATCCGGTGTTTCAAAAGATCCCAGATCAGCTCGCCGGCCTGCGCACCGCCCGCTAACGAGAGATACTCGTCATTGGCCGCATTGCCTTCGTCGAATATTTTCAATCGATGCCCCGTCGCCTGAAGTTATTCTGTTCATAACCCTGAACAGGCATTATTCGCCGCTTGCCGAACCAACCACCTTCCGTGATCGATGGCGAAAAAAGGTTAAGACTTTCGTCTTACAGGAGGCGATTAAATCATAAACTCCGCCTGGTGCAAAATTCCGGCGCTTGCGTTTAAATTTACAGACATTTTTTTGTCACGCAAGGCAGGAACTGTGACCAAAGGCACGGATTGAACGAAAAGACCTGGTGGGGAATAAAGGCAAACCGGCGTTAAAGCCGGTTTGCCAGAAAGTCATGTCATCGAGTAGCGATCGGTCTCATCGTTTCCCCGCACGACGCAGAGCCGCTGGCGTGTAGTCCCGCGACGAATGCTCCACGCCAAAGGTGTAGGGGTTGGGTTCTTCGTTGGTCAGACCCAGTGCCAGGTAGCGACCGGACAGCAGATCATACAGCGTCTCCAGAGCGTACCAGGGCACCTTGTGGTCGTAGAAATACATGGCGTGTGCCTCGGCAACCCGCCACAACTCGCCACGACCATCATAATGGTCAATCACCGAAGCCTGCCAGGTATCTTCGTCAATATAGAAGTCGCGACGGGCGTAAATATGACGCTCACCTTTCTTGAGCGTCGCGCGCACGTGCCATACGCGGTGTAATTCATAGCGGGTCAACTGCTGGTTGATATGCCCCGCCTTGACGATCTGATCATAGCTCAGGTCACGGTCCGTCAATTTGTAGGAGTTGTACGGAATATACATTTCCTGCTTGCCGATCAGTTCCCAGTTGTAGCGATCCGGTGCACCGTTGTACATGTCGAAGTTATCGGTGGTCCGCATGCCATCCGAAGCGGTACCCGGTCCATCGTAGGCCACCTGGGGCGCCCGGCGAACGCGACGCTGACCTGCATTGTAAATCCATGCCCGGCGGGGTTCCTTGACCTGATCAATGGTTTCGTGGACCAGCAGCACGTTACCCGCCAGGCGGGAAGGTGCGGTAATGGCCTGCTTGAAATAAAACAGGACGTTAGGGTCCTTATCCGGCGCATAGTCGGTGAGCGAGGGGCGGTATGTCAGTTCATCCCTGAACTTGACCACGCTGTAGTCACCGTTGGCCTGCGGTGTAACCTGACCCACGTTGCGGGTCACAGAGCCCCCCCGGTAACGGGTGATGTGGTTCCAGATCACCTCCAGGCCGTTGCCGGGAATCGGAAACGGTGTCGCATTCTGGTAGTTTTCAAGACCGTTGCCACCGGCGATCAGTTTAACCCTGGTCGCGTTTTCCATTGTTTCCTTGAGGATTTTGTCCGGATAGGTCGATGTGCGATGGGTCGGGTATACCGGTATGACATAGTCACTGTATTTCTTGATCATCGCCACCTGTCCCGGCGACAGGCGATCCTTGTACTGGCCGACATTACTCTGATCGATGGTGAACAGCCGTTTCTCGTCCGCAAACGGATTGACGTAAATCCCGTCGTTCTTGTAACCGGCGGGGATCGACTTCAGTCCACCATCCCAGGCCGGGATTTCATCGCCATTACCGGCTTTCTCGGCTCCCATGGGAGTGAGTGATTTGCCGAGCTTCGCGGCTTCGTCCGCCGACACCGCGGCGAACGCATTGCTGACCAGCAACGAGGCCGTCAGCATGCCGGTGGCGATCAGTGTCTTGTTCAGTATCATCTGCAATTCCTCATTAGACGCATTCAGACCGGATCAGAACGAGTACGACATACTCGCGCTGATAAAGTCCCGGTCCGTCATTACGTTGTATGGCTTGCCACCGAAAAAGTTGGTATAGCCGACAGTCCCGGTGTATTTGTTCTGGTAAATGCCGGTCAAAGACAGGCCAATCGACTTGCTGCCCTCATTAAAGGCTCCACCGGGTTGTGGCGAGTAGCCCTTGACATCATGGGACCAGGAGAGTTGCGGCTGCAGGTTGATACCGGCCAGAGCATTCGGGTATTCCCAGACAAACCGGGCGCGGTAGCCCCAGGAAAACGCCGTGGTGTAGCCGTCATTGGTGCAGTTGCTCACGTTGATGTTGGCAGACGGACCGCTCTGGCACTGGCCATTCGGCAGTGAACCGATACCAAAGATGCCTGACCGCCCGTACCGGGCCTCATCCTTGCCGGGAAGATGGTGCACATAGGTGGCGCCGACTTCGGTAACAACTGACAGACGGCTTGCGCCCATCACCTGGTCAAAGAATTTGATCAGGGTCATTTGTGCCTGGGAGACACCGAACCGGTCATACCCGCTGACTTCCACATTGTTTGTGGACTTGCCCTGTGCCTTGAGTTTTGCAGCTTCACGCTGATACAACAGGCTGGTATCACGCTGCAGGCCACCGTAGATCAGTTCAAACGCATTCCACTGCACAGGCAGGTTCGGGCGATAGCTGTATTCGGCACCGAGCGACCAGCCACCCGGCGTGGTGGTGTTGATGCTGATCCCGTAGAGATCAATATTCTCGGGGTATTCCACAAAATAATCCGGGAACTGCTTGCCGGCACCGGGGTCGTTGGTACGTCCACTTATGTAGGGCACACGACTGTTGTACTGGATGTAGTAGAAGCCGATTTCCGAATCATTAAGCGCCGGGACATACCAGCGCACAGCCATCCCGTACTGATCCCTCTCGGAAGGCTCCCTGTCTCCCAGTCGTTTCAGGTAGGTTTTATTGGCCAGATTGACCGAATCCGACTGGGTTCCGAACGCAAACACCGGGCCGCAGCCATCAGCAACAAAATCATTGGTGGAGAAGAAGGTGCCACAGTCGTCCAGGCGCACCCGTTGCCAGTCGGTCTGCAAAAACGTTTCAACCGTTACGTTCTGGGTCAGGCCGGCGGACATGTACAGCATCTGGACCGGCAGCAAGGCTTCCTTGAGTTGGGCACCGGGCGCGTGAAACGCCCGCAGGTCGATGGGGTTGATGGTGTTGATGCCACCCTGGATAAACGTACTTTCCCCCCAGCTCAGCACCTGCTTTCCGTATCGAACGCTGACCGGCGTCTTGCCGAAGTACCAATCGGAGAACACATAGGCATCAAGGAACTCGGCCGTGGCCGCATAATCCCTGGCGCTTTCGTTGAGCCGCCGACGCTGGCCTACGTAATCCACGGCGCGACGTTCGTCTTTCAGTTCGAAGTCATACCAGTAGCGACCACGCAGGAAGCCGCCGACGCGCGTAAGATACTCGCCATCGGTATTGTAGTTCAGATACAGTTCAGTCACGCCCTTGACGATTTTGGAGGTGGTCTTGCCCTGCTCGAAATTCAGGTTGCCGTCATCGTAGTTGGTGGTCGAGGCGCCCACCGTTGTATTGGCATATTGTGGGCCGAGGTTGCCCTGACCAATCAGCCGGCGATCACGATCGGCAGCACGCCAGGTAGCCCCCGCGGACAATGTGGTATCCAGAGACGCTTCCACATCCCCCATGTAAAACGAAAATGCTGACGCCTGACCGGACATGCCAGCGGCCATGGCAGCCGCAAGTGGCAATCTGGCCCACTGCTGCCATTGGTGAGTTTTTCTTGTCATTGGAAGGCTGCTCCATTGTTATTCTGAGTCGCTGCTCTGGACGGCCTGTCTATGGCCAGAATGACGGTGTTTTATGGCCTGGCACCGGCCTCGCCGGTGCCCCCACGCCTCAATTGTTCAGTCTTGCAAGACAGGCTCTTTGTATCGGATGTCACGATGTGAAAAGGCTGCGTGCGCACAGTGTTCGTGATGTTGGCACTATATCGAAGGCGACGGGACGCTTTGATCGCTCAAAAGTATGATTTTGCTGTCATCCGGGGGCCGGGCCACGGAGGCGCTGGCACCGGGGCGTGGCACGGGCACATCCCTTACGGGGAGAGGCCCGGTGCGCCGGTCACGCATACACCGTGGCAAACGTTCGCATTGCGTGGTAAATCAGGCTTTGTGCTCGGCTTGCAGATACTCCGTGGACTGCATTTCCAGCAGTCGGGACTCCGTTCGTTCAAATTCAAAACTCAGCCGACCACCGCTGTAGAGTTCCGTAATCGGTGCTGCCGCTGACATGATAACTTTGACGTTACGATCGTAGAATTCGTCGATCATGTTGACGAAACGTCTCGCCTGGTCGTCCATATTCCGGCCCATCACCGGGACATTGCTGATGATAATGGCGTGGAACTCTCTGGCCAGTTCGATGTAGTCATTCTGGCTGCGCGGGCCATCGCACAACTCGCTGAACTCAAACCACACCACGTCATCGGCATGGTTACGGGCCTGGAGCTTGCGACCGTTGACGTTCAGATTCAGGGTGTGGCTGCCAGCTTCGACCGCCAGTCGGTCGTAGCTGGCCTGAAGACTCTGGTCCGCCTCCTTACCCAGCGGGGTGTGGAACAGCGCAGCCTGCTCAAGGCTGCGCAGGCGATAATCAACACCGCCATCCACGTTCACCACGTCGGTATGACGGTTGACGAGCGCAATGGCCGGCAGAAAACGGGCTCGCTGTAAGCCGTTTTTGTACAGGCCATCCGGCACAATATTGGAGGTACACACGAGGCTGACGCCGCGGCGGAACAGACCGTCGAGCAGCGTTGCAAGAATCATCGCGTCGCCAATATCAGACACGAAAAATTCATCAAAACAGATAACCCGGGCTTCGCTGGCGAATTTGTTCGCCACCAGATCAAGGGGGTTCTTCTCGCCTTTCAGGGCTTTAAGCTCCCGGTGCACACGTTGCATAAAACGATGGAAGTGCACACGCATTTTGCGCTCAAACGGCAACGCCTCGTAAAACGTGTCCATCAGGTAGGTCTTGCCACGGCCGACACCACCCCAGAAGTACAGCCCCTTGACCGGCGTCTCAAATCCTTTATGCAGCTTTCGGCGAAATTTCACCATCAGCCGGTTACGCCGGCTTTCAGCGTCCACCAGTTTATCGTACAGTGACTGCAAACGACGGACAGCATCCTCCTGCGCCGCGTCCCGGAGGAAGTCCGGCCGTGCGAGGTCTTGCTGGTAGCGTTCCCAAGGTGTCATTAAAGGCTTACTCACAGTCCGGGAACCGCCGGGCCGCCAGAATCAGGGCACAAGCAGGCCATGGCAGGCATCGAAAACAGGCAGCAGGGGTAAACCGACTGTGTATCGAACGTCCTGTCGCGCCGTTTTGTCCGGACTCAAGAGGCTGGCTCAGAGGTTTTTCAATGAACATCGTCATGGTTCAGGGATGTACTGGTCAATTTCCGTCCATGTCTGACCTGAAGCGTACGGGCATTGATCAGCGCATCCGTAAGGCGGCATATTGTGTCTGATTTTTCAGCTTTTTGCCATGACAACGCGAGGCATGGGCGCCATAACACGATTGGAGCCCGGCAAAAAATGGGCGCGGGACACGTCCGGCGTTATACTGACGGGGAATGCCATAGACGACGCATCCCCCGGGAGCTCACTTGAAAACCACAGGGCGACGAAACTTATGACCAACCTGATCCTGATTGCTGGCTCGACTCTGATTATCGGCTTGATTGTCGGCGTATTGATCGGCCGTTCGGGCACTAACAGCAACCTGCGCCAGCGCCGTGCAGAGCAGCAGATTGACGAATTGCGGGGTGAATACACTCGCTACCAGGCTCAGGTCAACGAACACTTTATGGAGTCGGCTCACCTGCTGCGCCGTTTCAATGATGCGTACCGTGATGTCAACCAGCACATGGCCCAGGCGGCGAGTCGGCTGAGCAATGACGCGGAGTGGCTGGAAGAGCTGGAGCAGACCAGTGCCAACGCCCGCCTGCAATCGTCCGGTACGACCGGCAGTGACGTGGAGCCGCCCCGGGATTATGCGCCCAAGAGCCGTCCCGAGGATAAGGGCACGCTGGCTGAGGATTTCGGCCTGAGCAGGAAGGAAAACGCGTGACGTGATCCGGTCGTAGCGGTGCGACTGTCTGCCTCGCCGACTCAGACCGGATTGTCACGGTCAATGAAGCGGTGTTCGATGCCAAACCTGTCCGCAAGCGCGTTCCCCAACGCCTGCACCCCGTATCGCTCGGTGGCATGATGGCCGGCAGCGTAATAGTGAATACCCGCTTCACGGGCCGTATGGGTCGTGGGCTCTGATATTTCCCCGCTGATAAAGGCATCAAGACCGGCGGCCAGCGCCTTGTCGATATACCCCTGGGCCGCACCGGTACACCACCCGACCCGTTCGATGAAATCGCGCCCCACGCCCACATGCAGGGGCTCGCGGTCAAGCGTCGCGCCGATGTGCCGGGCAAACGCCTCAGGCGACAACGATTCTGGCAGTCGTCCGTGCCACACCAGTCCGTCGAGAGGCTCAGCCTGATGCAGCCCTAATACCCGGGCGAGCTGGCGATTGTTACCGAATTCCGGATGATCATCCAGCGGCAGATGGAACGCCACCAGATTCAGGTCATGAGCCAGAAGCGTCTTCAGACGGGCTCGCTTGATGCCCGTAATCCGCTGGTCCTCGCCTTTCCAGAAGTAACCGTGATGCACCAGAATCAGGTCCGCACCTTCTTCGATCGCGGCGTCAATGAGCGCCTGAGAGGCGGTGACTCCGCTCACAATGCGCCGGATTTCGAGACGCCCCTCAACCTGCAGGCCGTTCGGGCAGTAATCCTGGAACCGCTCGGGCTCCAGCCACTGGTTCAGGGCCTGCATGATGTCCCGACGATTTGCAGAGGGTTGGTTCATTGCGACCTCCTGTGAACACTCGACCGATGACGACCATCCTGGCAGGCGTGGGCCAGGGTCAAGTCAGCTTCGTTTCAGCGGTTTCCCAGCAACGCTGGCAGCGCCGCCAGCAACGCATTACTCTGTTCCGGCGTGCCAATGGTAATCCGCAGGAAAGCGGAAATTCGGGGCTTGTTGAAATGGCGAACGATAATGCCCTGCTCACGCAGCCCCCTGGCAAGGTCACTGCCGGCACGATCCGGGTGACAGGCAAACACGAAATTGGCCGCCGATGGCAACACCTCGAACCCCAGTTGTTTCAGCCCGCAGGTTAGCCGTTCACGCTCGGCAATCACGCTCTGCCGGGTCTGCTCAAAATAGTCGCGATCGTCGAAGGCGGCCCTCGCGCCGGCCAGCGCCAACCGATCCAGGGGGTAGGAGTTGAAGCTGTCCTTGACCCGCTGCAAAGCTTCGATGAGATCCACGTGTCCGACCGCAAAACCAACCCGCAAACCCGCCAGCGAGCGGGCCTTGGAGAGCGTCTGGGAAACCAGCAGGTTGGGATAGCGGTCGATCAGGGCAATGGCCGATTCCCCGCCAAAATCCACATAGGCTTCGTCGACCACGACCACGCGCTCAGGGTTGACGGCCACAATCCGTTCAACGTCCGCCAATGACAGGAGCCGGCCCGTCGGCGCGTTCGGGTTGGGGAATATGACACCTCCGTTGGGTGGCCGGTAGTCCTCCGGGTCGATGTCAAACTGGTCGTTGAGCGGAATGATCCGCGGTTCGATACCGTAGAGTCCGCAGTAAACCGGATAGAAGCTGTAGGAAATATCCGGGAACAGCAAGGGCTCGCCATGCTGAAACAGCGCCTGGAAGATATGCGCCAGCACTTCGTCAGAGCCATTACCGAGAAACACTTGCCGCGGGCTGATACCGTAGAAGCCAGCAATCGACTGCTTCAACTGATCGCCCTCGGGATCCGGATACAGGCGCAAGCTATCGCCCAGTTCCGCCTGGATCGCCTCAATAACCCGCGGTGACGGACCGTAGGGGTTTTCATTGGTATTGAGCTTGACCAGGTTTGCCATCTTTGGCTGCTCGCCCGGCACATAGGGTACCAGGTCTCGCACCAGGGGACTCCAGAATTTACTCATGGTCCATCCCCTCAGGACTTGATACGGTATTCGGCAGACCGGGCATGAGCGGTCAGCCCCTCGCCGCGCGCCAGCACGGACGCGACCCGCCCCATTTGATCGGCACCCTCGGCGGAAAACCCGATGATCGACGACCGTTTCTGGAAATCGTAGACTCCCAGCGGCGACGAGAACCGGGCGGTGCCCGAGGTGGGCAGCACATGATTGGGACCGGCGCAGTAGTCACCCAGCGCCTCGGCCGTGTAGCGCCCCATGAAAACGGCCCCGGCGTGGCGAATGTCGGCCAGCAGGGCTTCAGGATCTTCCACGGATAACTCCAGGTGCTCGGGCGCGATGCGATTGGAGACCCGCGCTGCTTCGGCAAGATCGGCCACCTCAATAAAGGCGGCCCGGTCGCCGATGGAGGTGGCGATGATCTCCGCCCGCTCCATGGTGGGCAACAGGCGTCGGACACTGGCCTCCACCTGGTCGAGAAAGCCCCGGTCAGGACTGATCAGGATCGACTGGGCCTGCTCGTCGTGCTCCGCCTGCGAGAACAGGTCCATGGCAATCCAGTCGGGATCGGTCTGGCCGTCGCAGATCACCAGAATTTCCGAGGGGCCGGCAATCATGTCTATGCCCACGGTGCCGAACACTTCGCGCTTGGCGGTGGCGACGAAGATGTTGCCCGGCCCGACAATCTTGTCCACCGCGGGCACCGTCTCCGTACCATAGGCCAGGGCACCGACCGCCTGCGCACCACCGAGGGTAAACACCCGGTCAACCCCGGCAATCGAGGCGGCCGCCAGCACCATATCGTTGACAACACCGGCCGGCGCCGGCACCACCATGATCACTTCGCCGACCCCGGCGACACGGGCGGGAATAGCGTTCATCAGCACCGACGAAGGATAGGCCGCCTTGCCGCCGGGCACATACAGGCCAACCCGGTCGAGGGGGGTAATTTTCTGCCCCAGCACCGTGCCGTCGTTTTCCTGGTATTGCCAGGAACTCTGGCTCTGGCGCTCGTGGTAATTGCGAATGCGACTGGCCGCCTGCTCAAGGGCCTTGCGCTGATCCGCAGGAATGGACGCCAGCGCCTGTCGCAGGCGGGCGCTGGAAATTTCCAGTTCAGCGACACTGGCGGACCTGAGCTGATCGAACGATTCGGTAAATTCGAGCACCGCCGCGTCGCCGCGGGTTTTCACCTCGTGCAGGATATGACGCACCGACTCATTAACCCGATGATCCACGCTGTCGTCCCAGGCCAGCAGGCGGGACAGGGCAGACTCAAAATCAGCCTCGGCGGCTGACAGGCGCATGATGGACAGATCAGTCATATCCGTTCCTTCTACAAACTCGGTAACGAGCGCTTCAACAGCGGCGAGCAACCGCCGCCCCCATCTGCTCGATGACAGGGTGTAATTGCTGGTGTTTCATCTTCATGCTGGCTCGGTTCACCACCAGACGGGTACTGATGTGATCAATCAGTTCCCGGGGTTCAAGGCCATTGGCCCTGAGCGTATTGCCCGTGTCCACAATATCAACGATTTCATCCGCCAGATTGAGGATGGGCGCTAACTCCATGGCACCGTAGAGTTTGATGATATCGGCCTGGCGCCCCTGGGAGGCATAATACTGTCGTGCCAGATTAACAAACTTGGTCGCAACTCTCAGGCGCCCCTTCGGTGAAACCTGACCAACCGGGCCGGCGGTCATCAGCCGGCAGCGAGCGATGTTCAGATCCAGCGGCTCGTATAGCCCCTCACCACCGTGCTCCATCAGCACATCTTTACCGGTCACACCCATGTCAGCACCACCGTACTGCACATAGGTCGGCACATCGGTGGCCCGGATAATCAGCAAGCGCACGTCGGGGTGGGTCGTCGGAAACACCAGCTTGCGGGACTTCTCAATATCGTCCACCGGTTCGATCCCGGCGTCCTTGAGCAGCGGCAGGGTTTCCTTGAGAATGCGCCCTTTCGACAGGGCGATGGTAATGCTGTTGGTCATGGTCCTTCCAGGTAGATGGGGCCTGTTTCAGGCATCGGCAGCCAGCATCATCTGGCCGGGACAACCGGAAAATCCGGAGTCAGGCCGGCAAACGCCGGATGCTGGCTCCGAGCAACTGGAGCTTCTCTTCAATACACTCGTAGCCCCGGTCAATATGGTATATCCGGTCAACAATCGTGTCGCCCTCGGCGACGAGACCGGCAATAACCAGGCTCGCAGACGCCCGCAGGTCGGTCGCCATGACCGGAGCACCCGTCAAATAAGGCACGCCCTTGATGATGGCGGCGTTACCTTCCACAGTAACATCCGCGCCCATGCGGATCAGTTCCTGGATGTGCATGAAACGATTCTCGAACACCGTCTCGACAATGGTACCGGTCCCTTCAGCCACGGTGTTCATGGCCGCGAACTGGGCCTGCATATCGGTCGGAAATGCCGGGTACGGTGCGGTCCGCAGGCTGACGGCCCGGGGCCGGTTGCCCTTCATGTCCAGCTCCAACCAGTCTTTACCGGTGGTAATTGTCGCGCCCGCTTCATCCAGCTTAAGCAGGACAGACTCCAGCAGGTCCTCGCGGGTATCCTTGAGCTTGACACGGCCCCCGGTTGCAGCGGCGGCGACCAGATAGGTGCCGGTTTCGACCCGGTCCGGCAATACGTCGTAATGACAGCCGTGCAGGCGTTTAACCCCGTTAATTTCGATGGTCGCGGTGCCGTGACCCTTGATGTCGGCGCCCATGGCAATCAAGCATTCGGCCAGATCGACGACTTCAGGTTCCCGGGCGGCATTTTCAAGGATGGTTTTGCCATCCGCCAGCGCGGCAGCCATCATCAGATTCTCGGTACCGGTGACGGTCACCGTGTCCAGGAATATGTGCGCGCCTTTCAGGCGGCCGTTGCTACGAGCCTTGATGTAACCATTCTCCACCCGGATTTCGGCGCCCATCATTTCCAGCCCGTGGATATGAAGATTCACCGGCCGACTGCCAATCGCACAGCCGCCGGGCAGCGATACTTCCGCTTCGCCGAAGTGGGCCACCAGTGGGCCGAGCACAAGAATAGAGGCACGCATGGTTTTCACCAGTTCATAAGGCGCATGAAAGTGCCTGATGGTATTGGCGTGCACTTCGACGCTCATTTTCTCGTCAATCATCAACTCGACGCCCATGCCACCGAGCAACTCGATCATGGTGGTGATGTCGTTCAGGTGCGGGAGATTACCAACGGTAACCGGTTCGTCCGCCAGCAACGTTGAGGCGAGAATGGGAAGCGCGGAGTTTTTCGCGCCCGAGATACGTATCTCTCCATCGAGCGGCTTGCGGCCACGAATCAGTAATTTGTCCACAATAGCTGTCCTGTGTTGTTGGCAGGCTCCGGTCCGTACCTGCTGGGCAGAAGCTTCCGTTGCGGCGGTTACTGACCCTGCCGGGCCGCCCATTCGGTCGGGGTAAATGCCTTGATGGTCAGCGCGTGAATGGTGCCATCCGCGAGTTGGTCGCTTACTGTGCTGTAGATCAGTTGCTGCTTCCTGACCGGGCTCATACCCTCGAACCGGTCACCAATCGCAATAACCAGGTAGTGGTTGCCTTCGTTGCGTGCTTCAATCTCGCAATCGGGCAATGATCGCCTGACCAGTTGTGCCACTTCTTGGGCGTCCATAACAAATCCTTGGGTTAACATCAGATCAAGGGCGGAATTGTAACCAATTCCGGAGACAGGCTAAACAAGCGACGGAAAGATTGTTCAGAAGCCGGATAAATGCCGGTGCAGCCCGCTTAATGCAGCGAGGGAGTGGAGCCGCTCACTGGCACCACTGAAAACCAGTTGCCTGCGTTGCGACAACGCCTCCCGCTGCCAGCTGAGCAATAGCGACAGCACCACACTGCTGGCGGTGTCCAGACCATCCAGCCGGACCGTCAGGACCGGGTTCGTGCCCTCGGCTTGCGCGGCCGGCTGACTGCTCCGGATCAGCCGTTCGCCCTCAGCACGGAGGGCGAGCACATTATCCGCATTGACCACGCCGGTGACCTGCAACTGATCGCCGGCGGCCGCAATGACGCCTGCCCGAGGCGGCATGCGTGTGCCATCGCGGTTCACTTTTTGACTTTCTCGTCGAGGCCGATTGACTTCACCGCATTGTCCCAGTTCTTGATCACAGCTTCCACGTCCCCGTGCCTGGCTTCCATGTCCTGGGCAAAGCGATCCCGGAAGGCCAGGCCGATGTTGACGCCTTCCACAATCACATTTTCCATCAACCATTTCCCCTCGTCATTGCGGTACATGGAATAGGTAACCGGGTATTTATTGCCGGTTGCGGACTCCACTTCCATGGATACCGACGCCCGATCAGCATTGGAGGGATCGATCACCGCCTCTTTCACCCGCATCGAGAACCGGTCAGTATCCACCAGGGCTTTGGCATAGCTGTCAAACAGACTGCGCTTGAATTTCTCGACAAACCGGTCCCGCTGCTCCGGCGTTGCCTGCCGGGCATAGCGGCCCATGACCCGCGCCGCAATGCGCCGGAAGTCAACAAAACCCTGAAGCGCATTTTCCATGCTGCGGTAGAATGCATCCGGGTCCTTGCTGTAGAGCCCGCGCTGCTCATTCAGCTTCTTGACAAGTTCCTGCGTGTTGGCATCCACATACTGATGCAACTGGGCGTTGTCCGCCCGAACCTGGACTGACAGAAGCAGAGTTGCAACCAAAAGGGTAATAGCTGGCAGAAATTTCTGCATGACAGCCATAGTGTTCTCCTGTGTCTTTCCTGAGTTACACATTGCCGGGCCGGCTGGATACGTATACCAGCCCGCGCATTGATACGGATACGCCCGCCATCAGCGGCCCGATGCAAAATTGCTGATCAGTCGCTCCAGGTTCATGGCCGACTGGGTCCCGTAGAAGGTGTCGCCGTCCTTCATCGATGTCTTGTCAGCGCCGACGGACACATCAATATACTGGTCACCCAACAGGCCGGATGTACGTATAATTGCGGAACTGTCCGTTGGAATGCTGTCAATCGACGCATCGATGTCCATGGCGACCCGGGCCTTGAAGGTTTTCTGATCGAGCGTAATCGAACTGATACGACCAATGGGTACGCCCGCCATCGACACCTTGCCCCGCGGCGCCAGACTGCCGGCGTCATTGAAATCCGCGTATACCGTGTAGGTCTGCCCCGGCGCGCTCAGGGACAGACCGCTGACCTTGAGCGCCAATACGATCAGAGCGGCAATGCCAGCCACGATGAACAGCCCCACAATGATTTCCGTTGTTCTTTGTGACATGACTAAAAGCCCCCGAACATGACTGCAGTAAGTACAAAATCCAGACCCAGAACGGCCAGCGACGAATAGACCACTGTTTTGGTGGTGGCCGAGCTGATGCCGGCCGAGGTAGGTACACAATCGTACCCCTGGAAAACCGCGATCCAGCTACATACGAAGCCGAACACCACACTTTTGACCACGCCATTGAGCACGTCTTCGGTGAAATCCACGGATGACTGCATGTTGGACCAGAAGGCTCCGTCAAAGACACCGAGCCACTTCACACCCACCAGCATGCCACCCCAGATACCGACCACTGAAAAAATGACCGCCAGCATGGGCAACGAGATGAAGCCTGCCCAGAAACGCGGCGCAATCACTCGTCGCAGAGGATCGACGCCCATCATTTCCATACTGGACAACTGCTCGGTCGCCTTCATCAGCCCAATTTCAGCGGTCAACGCCGAACCCGCCCGCCCGGCGAATAACAGAGCCGTCACCACAGGCCCCAACTCGCGCACCAGGGTCAGCGCGACCATCTGGCCGATCGCCTGCTCCGAACCGTAATCGCTCAGAATCGTGTAGCCCTGAAGCCCCAGCACCATGCCGATAAACAGGCCGGACACCACCACAATGGCCAGCGACAGCACACCGACCGAGTACAATTGGCGGACCAGCAACGGCCCTCCGGTCAGCGGCTTTGGCATCCCCACCAGCGAACGCCACAGGAATTGCCCGGACCGACCGGCCGAGGCCAGCACATTCAAACCTTCCCGGCCCAGGCCCGCAATGCGGTCCATCATCGTGCCATCCCCCAGTCTGATTCCATCGCCGGAGCCGGATAATGAAACGGCACAGGGCCGTCCGGGGCTCCTTTGAGAAACTGCTGGATCTGCTCCGACGGATGCTGACGAAGCTCATCCGGCGTGCCTTCGCCGATGATACGTCCGTCGGCGATGATGCAGGCGTGATGACAGATACTCAGAGATTCCGGTACGTCATGGGAGACCAACACGCTGGTCAGGCCCATCGCAGCATTCAGATCGCGAATGAGTTTCACCAGCACGCCCATGGCAATGGGGTCCTGCCCGGCAAACGGTTCATCATACATAATCAGATCCGGGTCCATGGCAATGCTGCGCGCCAGCGCGACCCGGCGCGTCATGCCCCCGGATAACTCGGAAGGCATCAGCCCGCGCGCGCCACGAAGACCAACGGCTTCCAGCTTCATCAGCACAATGTCACGAATCATGTCGTCCGGCAGACGGGTGTGAACACGCAACGGAAACGCCACATTCTCGAACACGCTCAGGTCCGTGAACAAAGCGCCACTCTGAAACAGCATGCCCATCTGACGTCTCAGCCGGTACAGCGCAGCGCGCCCGAGTGCCGGCACATGCTCACCCGCCACCGTCACCTGACCGCTGTCAGGCTTCAGTTGTCCGCCAATCATCCGCAACAGCGTGGTTTTGCCGGTTCCGCTGGGTCCCATGATCGCAGTGATCTTCCCGGTCGGAATGGCCAGCGTGACACCGTCAAAGATGGCCCGCCGGCCACGGTAAAAAACGACGTCGTCAAAGGTAATGTAAGGGGTCGATTCCATAATCTGCTGGGCCTCTGGGGAGCCGCGATTCCGGGGAAACCATCGATAGACTTGATCAGGGGTGCCTGAGCTGAGCGATACAGTATGATAAGTTCCACTGAAGCTCAATCGCGAGCTGAACGAAAAATTCTGAACCCGATCATCAAACTGACTGACCGGACACCGCATACTCATGCTTATCAGCGCCTATATTCTGGCTCTTGTCACCGGCCTTGCCGTGCTCACCTGGAGTGCCGACCGCTTTATCAACGGCGCCGCCGGCTGCGCCAGCGGCCTGAATCTGCCGCCGATGGTCGCTGGCCTGATACTGGTGGCCTTCGGCACCTCGGCGCCGGAGATCATGGTGTCCACCCTGGCGGCCAGCTCCGGCTCACCGGGACTGGCTGTCGGTAATGCCCTGGGCTCAAACATTGCCAATATCGGCCTGGTCCTTGGCCTGACCACCGTGATTGCCCCGATCGAGCTCAAACGCACCGTGCTGTTCCGGGAGCTCCCCATCCTGCTGGGGGCCACTGCGCTGGCCTGGCTGCTGCTGGCGGATTTCCGGCTGTCTCCCGGGGACGGCATACGCCTGCTTGCGTTGCTGGCCCTGTGCCTCACTTACCTGGTCTGGCGCGCGCAAACCGGCGCAGCGAGCGACGAATTTCAACCACCGGCCCCCTCCGCGCGGTTGCCGCCCGGTCAGGCCACACAGCACTTTATTACCGGACTGATCGCGCTCATTGCCAGCGCCCGGCTGCTGGTCTGGTCTGCCTCTGAACTGGCGGTCACGCTGGGCGTCGACGAATCGGTGGTGGGTCTGACCGTGGTGGCGGTCGGCACCAGCCTGCCGGAGTTGGCCGCCTCACTGTCGGCTGCCCTGAAGGGCCATCACGACATGGCGCTGGGTAATATTGTCGGATCAAACCTGCTCAATCTGTTGGCTGTGCTGGCCATGCCGGCCCTGATAGCCCCCATGGACCTGACCGGCCTGACGGTCATCCGCGATTACGGAACCATGGCCGGGCTCACGGTGCTGCTGGCCATTTTTGCCTACACCATGCAACGCAAGGGCAAACTGGCGCGAGTTGAAGGTGGTATACTGCTCGTGGCATACGCCGTATACGTGACCATTGTGGTACGCTCTGCGCTTTAGGGACGCGATTCGAATCTCCCGGTGAACTGCGAGCGACGCCCACATCGAAAGACACCTACATCATCGAACATTGTGCTGGAACCGTGAATGACTGACCAATTCAAACACGCTGCCCTCAGGGCCATCCGTATCGAACGTAACGCCATTGATGCGCTGACAGACCGTGTGGACGAGGGCTTCGTGACCGCCTGCGAAACCATCATGGCCTGTCAGGGGCGGGTTGTGGTGACCGGCATGGGAAAATCCGGGCACATCGGCAACAAAATTGCCGCAACACTTGCCAGTACAGGCACCCCCTCTTTTTTTGTCCACCCCGGCGAAGCGAGTCACGGTGACCTGGGCATGATTACCAGTCAGGATGTTGTGCTCGCCATTTCCAACTCCGGTAATACCGAGGAAGTGCTGACCATTCTGCCACTGATCAAGCGAATGGGCGTCCCCCTGATCAGCCTCACCGGCAATCCCCAGTCAACCCTGGCGAGAGAGGCTATCGCCAATCTCGATGTCCGGGTGGCAGAGGAGGCCTGCCCGCTGGGTCTGGCGCCAACCTCCAGCACCACCGCAACACTGGTCATGGGCGATGCGCTGGCTGTAGCGCTGCTGGAGGCCCGTGGCTTCAGTGCCGAGGACTTCGCGTTTTCCCATCCCGGCGGCCGGCTGGGGCGCCGGCTGCTACTGAGGGTCGCCGACATCATGCACACCGGCGACGAAATTCCGCGGGTGACCGAACAGTCGTCACTCAGCGTTGCGTTGCTGGAAATATCGCGCAAAGGACTCGGAATGACCACCGTGGTCACGGAAGAGGGTGAGTTAGCAGGCATTTTTACGGATGGCGACCTGCGCCGGACCCTCGATCGCCCGCTGGACATTCACGGCACAGCCATCGTCGATGTCATGACCCGTCATGGTCGTACCATCTTTGAAGACCAGCTTGCAGCCGAGGCGCTCAACATCATGGAGGACCTTAAAATCAACGCCCTCCCTGTCACTGACCACAACGGCCGGCTTACCGGTGCGCTGAACATGCACGACCTGTTGCGTGCCGGAGTCCTCTAGTGCTCCCCACCCTGCCCGATTACCTGAATCAGCGTGCGCAGACCATCCAGTTACTCGCGCTGGATGTCGATGGGGTCATGACCGACGGAACCCTGCTCTTCAGTGCCCTCGGGGATGAGCTCAAGGCCTTCAACATTCTGGACGGCCTTGGCATCAAACAACTGATGTCCGCAGGCATTGAGGTGGCCGTGATCACCGGCCGGCAATCGCCGCTGACGGCCAGGCGCATTGGTGACCTGGGCATCCCCCACCTGCTTCAGGGCCGCGAAGATAAAGGTGTGGCGCTGAAAAGCCTGGTCCGGGAACTGGGTCTCGACGCCGAGTCCGTCGCCTACATGGGCGATGATCTGCCGGATCTGCCTGCGATTCGCTACGCCGGCCTGGGTGTCACGGTACCCAATGGCCACTGGTTTGTCCGTCAGCACGCCGATTTCTGCACCCGGGCCCGGGGTGGTCGCGGTGCCGTGCGTGAACTGTGTGACCTGATCCTCACGGCTCAGGGCAGACTCACCGCCATGCTGGATGGGTTTCTGCAGGACCCGGACCCATGCTGAACGGGTTACTGAGCCGCCCGCGAGTCAGAGCGCTTGCCCTGGCTGTTACCTTTGCCCTGCTGGCTGCGCTACTCTGGCGCAGTGACGAGTCGAGGGACCAGCTGAGCGGCGCCGACCGTGCGGGACAGAATGAGCCGGACAGCTTTGTAAATGACGGCCGTTACCTGTCATTCGATGAAGAGGGCCGCCGGGTTGCCATGATTGAAAGCCCCCGGATAGAACAGTTCGAAACCGGGGGAGTGGCGACCATGACATCACCGTCGGCGACATTGTACGATAAGTCGTCCGGACGACCCTGGCAGCTAACCGCGCACAACGGCACGTTTCACCAACCGGTGGACCGACTTGACCTTTCTGGTAATGTCAAGGTGGTGAGGCCGCTGCCTGGCAAACGGGAAGCAACGCTGACCACCGAACAACTGACCCTGGACAATCGCAACCGCACCGCATTCACCGATAAGCCGGTGCTGATCACCGAAGATCACGGCACAACCACCGCTGTCGGGATGAAGGCCTGGATTGATGACAGGATTCTCGAACTGAACGCACAGGTAAAGGGACAGTATGCTGCTCTCAGGGCGACACATGACTGAATGGCGAAAACGACTGGCCGGCCTCGCGCTGTCTGTCCTCGTGACCGGGCCCGCTGCGGCGTTCGACCTGAATTCCGGAGAACCGATTGCCGTCAGTGCGGATCATGCGCGGCTGGATGATGCCAAAGGTACCGCAACTTACACCGGCGATGTGATCGTGACCCAGAAACAGACAAAACTCACGGCCGACCGGGTCGTACTCTACCGCGATCAAAGCGGCGTCAGACGCATCGAGGCGTTTGGCAAGCCAGCACATTACCAGCAACCGGCTACAGACGGTGAGGGTGAGATCAGGGCCCGCGCCATGAACATCACCTATGCGGCCCGGAACAACGCGCTTATTTTCGAGCAGGAGGCGGTGATCAACCAGCAAGGCAATGTCTTTAAAGGAGACCGCATTCTTTACGACACCAAAGCACGGGTCGTTACCGCCGAAAGCAAACCCGGGGAGAAGAACTCGACCGGACGTGTGGAGATGCTTATCCAGCCTCGCAATAACCCTCAGTCCACTCCGGGCAAGGACCGGAACAGGACGTCGCCCTGATGGCCGTACTGAGAGCCAGCAACCTTGCCAAGCGCTACAAGCAACGGCAGGTTGTCATCGACGTATCCCTTGAAATCAGCAGCGGTGAAATCGTTGGCTTGCTGGGGCCAAACGGTGCCGGCAAGACCACCTGCTTTTACATGATTGTCGGCCTGGTACCAGCGGACCGGGGCCGGGTCAGCATTAATGACCAGGATCTCACGCCGCTGCCGATGCACGGCCGCGCTCGCAAGGGTATCGGATACCTGCCCCAGGAAGCCTCGGTATTCCGCAAACTGACGGTACGTGACAATCTGATGGCGATTCTGGAGACCCGCAAATCGCTGTCCCGTACCGAGCGTAAAGAACGTCTCGAAACGCTGCTGGAGGAGTTTCACATCACCCACATCCGTGACAGCCTCGGCATGGCCTTGTCAGGCGGGGAACGCCGTCGGGTGGAGATTGCCCGGGCGCTGGCTATCGAACCCGCGTTCATGCTGCTGGATGAGCCGTTTGCCGGTGTGGACCCGATTTCCGTCAGCGATATCAAGCAGATTATCCGGCACTTGAGGGACAAGGGCATCGGCGTGCTGATTACCGATCACAACGTGCGCGAAACCCTGGATATCTGTCAAACTGCCTACATTGTCAGTGGCGGACACATTATTGCCTCGGGGCATGCCGACGATATTATGGCCAATGAGCAAGTCAAGGAGGTTTATCTCGGCAATGAGTTCCGGCTATAGGGCACGGTTGAACAGATGCCTCATCAATGAACCCGGCAAGGGTGCCTGGCCAAAGCGCCCAACCCCGGCGATGCGGCAGACTCATTGTCTTGTCCCCCCTCAAACAAGTACACTCGGCAGAAAATTTGCTTAGGGAACCCCTGATTAAGTCTATTGGCAATTCTGGCTCTCCCTGAAAGCCGGACTCAAGGCGAGGCTTCGCAGGAAGGCTGGTTGCCTTTCAAGAAGGCTCAACGCGGAGTCCGGTTTTCAGGGAGAGCCCCTGCGGGCAAGCGTTGAGAG
>JASBRL010000098.1 GCA_030149475.1 Marinobacter sp. | reverse complement strand
GACGGCACCGAGACCTACGACGTGGAGGGCACTCCGGCGCCGCGCGCGGAACTGACCCTGGTCATCCATCGCAAGAACGGCAGTACCGAGCATGTGCCGGTAATCTGCCGCCTGGATACGGCTGAGGAAGTGTCCATCTACAGTGCGGGCGGCGTGCTGCAGCGGTTTGCTCAGGACTTCCTGGAATCGGAATCGGTCGCGTAAGATCGCAACACTCCCTCGCTGGGGCCGTTGGCGCCACCCCCTCTCCCTAGCCCTCTCCCGCGAGGGGAGAGGGGATAAAAATGGGGCGGTTCTCCCTTAATCGGAAGAACGCAAAAGCCCGCTGGCATAAACCCCCCTCGCCCCTGGCGGGAGAGGGGCCGGGGGAGAGGGGGAAGCAGGCAACTCCGGACTGATGGGCGCCTCTGGCGCCACCCCCTCTCCCTAACCCTCTCCCGCGAGGGGAGAGGGGATAAAAAGAGGGTGCAAACTGGCAACATGGGTAACAGTTCAAACCGGGAGCATGGATGACTCCCTGGCCTGATTGCCACAACCCAGGCTGTCGGCCCTACGCCCCCCTCGCCCCTGGCGGGAGAGGGGCCGGGGGAGAGGGGGAGAAGTAACTCCCAACCAGAACCACAAGGATGTGTATGGAAAGTATTCAGTTCGCAAAGGACTTGCGACAGAACATGACCGACGCCGAGAAGGCGCTATGGCGCCATCTCAGGGCGCACCGACTGCAGGGTCAAAAATTCCGGCGCCAGCAGCCGATTGGACCGTACATCGTTGACTTCGTGCACTTCGGAGCGCGGCTGATTGTCGAAGCCGATGGTGGTCAACACAACGAGTGTGCCAGTGATCAGCGGCGAGATGTCTGGCTGGAAAGGCAGGGCTTTCGCATTCTCCGCTTCTGGAACGACGACATACTGCTCAACGGTGAGTCAGTGCGTGAGGCAATTTTTTTGGCGGCTGCTGAACAGGCGGCGGCTGAGATCAACACACAAAACGGAACTGAATAGCCATGCCCCAGATCAACCAGATCAGAATTCCGGCCACCTACATGCGTGGCGGCACCAGTAAAGGTGTTTTCTTCAACCTCAACGATCTGCCCGAAGCGGCGCAAGTGCCGGGCGAAGCCCGGGACAGGCTTTTGTTGCGGGTGATCGGCAGCCCGGACCCCTACGGCAAGCAGACTGATGGTATGGGCGGCGCCACATCCAGCACCAGCAAGACGGTGATTCTCTCCAGAAGCAGCCGCGAGAATCACGACGTGGATTATCTGTTCGGTCAGGTTTCGATCGACCAGCCCTTCGTGGACTGGAGCGGTAACTGTGGCAACCTCACCGCCGCGGTCGGCGCCTTTGCGATCACTAACGGTTTGATTGACGCTGGCAACGTGCCCGAAAACGGCCTCGCGACCGTTCGGATCTGGCAGGCGAACATCGGGAAAACCATCGTTGCGCGCATCCCGATGACCGACGGTGTCGTCCAGGAGACCGGTGATTTCGAGCTGGATGGCGTCACTTTCCCCGCCGCCGAAGTGCAGGTTGAGTTCATGGACCCGGCCGACGGTGACGGCGCCATGTTTCCCACCGGCAACCGGGTGGATGACCTGGAGGTCCCCGGGGTTGGTACGCTCAAGGCCACGATGATTAACGCCGGTATCCCCACCATATTCGTCAATGCCGCTGATATCGGCTATACCGGTACTGAACTGCAGGACGATATCAACTCGGACCCGAAGGCGCTGGCGATGTTTGAAACCATCCGCGCCCATGGTGCCGTAAAAATGGGGCTGATCACGGACGTCGCCGAAGCCGCCAACCGCCAGCACACGCCGAAAGTGGCCTTTGTCGCCGGGCCTGCCACCTATACCGCGTCCAGCGGCAAAGTCATTGAGGCGGGCGATATCGATGTACTGGTCCGGGCCATGTCCATGGGCAAGTTGCATCACGCCATGATGGGTACGGCGGCGGTGGCGATTGCCACGGCGGCGGCGGTGCCTGGCACCCTGGTCAACCTGGCGGCGGGTGGCGGTGATCGCACCTCGCTGACATTTGGTCATCCCTCTGGCACTCTTCAGGTCGGCGCAGAGGCCCGCGAAGTCAATGGTGAATGGACGGCCACCAAGGCGATAATGAGCCGCAGTGCACGTATACTGATGGAAGGCTGGGTGCGGATACCGGGCGACGCTTTCCAGTAATCGCCTGTCAAAGAAGCGCTGCAACCAGACACTGGAACGGCCAGGGCCGGCTCCTCCGCGAGCCTGCTCTGGCCCTCGAAAGAGGAGGCAGAGCCTTGTCAGCCACATTCGATCTTAATGAACGCCCCGACTACGATGACGTGCTGCAGACCATTGCAGACTACGTTCTCACCTATCGTATTGACAGCACCGAAGCCTGGGACACCGCCCGCAACTGTCTGATGGATACGCTCGGCTGCGGTCTGCTTGCGCTGCGGTTTCCCGAATGCACCAAACACCTCGGTCCGATCGTTGAGGGCACCACGGTGCCACACGGTGCCCGCGTACCTGGCACGCCGTATCGTCTCGACCCGGTCAAGGCCGCGTGGGACATTGGTTGCATTATTCGCTGGCTGGATTACAACGACACCTGGCTGGCTGCGGAATGGGGCCATCCATCGGACAACCTCGGCGGTATCCTCGCGGTGACGGACCATCTCTCTCAGAAGCGTGTTGCTCATGGCAAACCGCCACTGACCATGCGCGATGTTCTGGAAAGCATGATCATGGCCCACGAAATCCAGGGCGTGCTGGCGCTGGAGAACTCGTTCAACCGGGTCGGTCTCGATCACGTGGTGCTGGTCAAGGTGGCCTCCACCGCCGTCACCGCCAGGCTGATGGGCGCCAGCCGCGAGCAGATGCTGTCGGCGCTGTCCCACGCCTGGGTAGACGGACAGTCCCTGCGCACCTATCGTCACGCACCCAATGCCGGTTCGCGTAAGTCCTGGGCGGCCGGCGACGCCACCTCCCGGGCCGTTCGCCTGGCGGATATGGCCATGCGGGGCGAAATGGGCATTCCCGGCGCGCTCACAGCGCCCCAGTGGGGCTTCTACGATGTACTGTTCAGCAAAACCAACAAGGACCAGGCACTCAAACCGGAAGACCGGCGGCAGTTTTCACTACCTCAGCCGTTCGGTAGCTACGTGATGGAAAACGTTCTCTTCAAGATTTCATTCCCGGCGGAGTTTCATGCCCAGACCGCTGCTGAAGCCGCTGTCACTCTGCATTCGCAGGTAAAGGACCGGCTTGACGAGATCGATAGAATCGTCATCACCACCCACGAATCGGCCATCCGCATCATTTCCAAGGTGGGCAAACTGGCCAACGCGGCGGACCGCGATCACTGCCTGCAGTACATGACCGCAGTGCCGCTGATCTTCGGCACCCTGACCGCCGAACACTACGAGGACGGTTTTCACGCCGCCAATCCCGTCATTGACGAGATTCGGGACAAGATGGAAGTGGTGGAGGACGAGCGCTATACGCGGGAATATCTGGAGGCGGACAAACGATCCATCGCCAACGCCGTCCAGGTGTTCTTCAAGGATGGCACGCAGACCGGGCAGGTTGCCGTCGAGTATCCCATCGGGCACCGGCGCCGTCGCCAGGAGGGCATCCCGATGCTGGTAGACAAGTTCCGCAACAATCTGGCCACCCGGTTTCCGCCGCAGAGCTGTGAGCGCATTACCCGTCTCTGCAAGGATCAGGCAGGCCTTGAAGAAACACCGGTCCACGAATTTGTTGATCTGTTTGTGACATGAACGCTCCCAGGTCGGTCTGGCCGAGATCATCCCGGAATGAGCGTCGAAACACTTTACAAGTAAGCCCTGATGAACACGCGCCAATAAATCATACTCATTGATTTTTAGTCCGTTTACAGCTCATGGCATCAATTCTGCTTGCCTTCACGGCAACGGATAAAGGCATTGCCGGGCCGACGGTAAGCCGCTTTCTGCGGTTACCAACGGGCGGAATATCAAGCAGTTGTATCAGGAGCGTGACCATGAAATTCATTGCCGGACTTTCACTTCTGGCCTTAGGGCTTTCTGCCACCACCGCACAGGCGACCGTCATCAGTTTTGATGGCAGCAGCAGTGTGGGTGTCGACAACGTTGCCGCCACGACCGAAACGGCCACGGGTACTGCCGTGGGCGGTGACGTCAAGGGCGACCCGCTGACTTTTAACGACTTCACCGTGTCGGCCGGCTTTTCGACCAGCACCAATCTGGCCGGCAGCAGCTTCAGCAAATCGGAGATCAACGGCTCGTCCACAGCCTATCAGGACCTTGCTCCCGCCGTTGGCGGCCTGGGTGCGTTTTCCGGACAGGCCAACGACGCGTTCAAAACCGATACCGACAACCTGGAGTCCAACCTGATCACGTCATCCACGGGCGACGAAGTCTTATTTTTTGATTTCACCGCCGACGTCCTCCTTGACCAGGTCTGGTTCAACGGCAATCACACCGAGACCGTTGCGTTTACCGACAACGGTGGGTTTGATGCAGGCGATACCCTGTTTAATGTGTTCTTCAGTACCGATGGCACCAACTACACCTCGGTTTTAACTGGCGGCCAGAAATCACCCACAAAACAGGATTATCTGATGACGGGACCGACCGGCTCTTACAGGTACTACGCGGTTGCGGCTTCGGGCTGGAATTCGGCACCGGGTGGTTATGTCGAGGCCATCAGCTACGCATCGGTGCCCGAGCCGGGAACCCTGGGGCTGATGGGGCTGGGTCTGGTCGGTTTTGTGATCGCTCGCCGGCAGGCTCGGAAGGCCTGATTACCGTCTGAAGCAGTGTCACGCAAAAAGCCCGGCGATCCGGGTTTTTTGCGTTGGGGCGAGGCGGCAGACGTCTTTTGCGCTGGTTTCCCCGAGTCAGCGGCCGATAGGTACGGTCAGTACCACCTGCAGAATTTCCGTTGCTCGGGGGGAGCGGTTCCGCTCAATTGAATATCTGACCAATTGAAGTACAATCCCGGTTAATCGCCGGGGTCGTGCATGGGATGCACGAAAGGACTGGGTGTGAACAACGCAAGGAGTAGACGTGGCTCACGTCAGATTGTTCAGGCACTATATTCACCTGCCTTTTTTCATTCTTGGTCTGATCGACTTCCTGGTTCTGGCTCTGGCGTTCGGCCTGGCGGTATTTTTCCGTTATTTCGGCGACGTCTCGTATTTTGTCGCCAATCTCACCTATGTTTTTCCTTCTGCGCTGGTGTTCGCCGCGATTAACATCGTCATCATGATTGCCCTCGGCGTCCACCAGGCCAGCATTGAAGACGGCCTTTCGGGCATGATGCTCAGGACCATACTCGGGCTGATCGTCAGCCTTCCGTTGGCCGGGGCCATCTACCTGGTGTCTGAGGACTGGCTCTGGTACATCGCCGGCGATGGCGTCCTGTCCAGTGCCTCCGTATTCGGCTTTTTCATGCTGGGCCTGGTGCGCTCACTGTTTTTTTCCCTGATCGATGCCGACACATTCCGACGCAGGGTGCTGGTGCTGGGTGCCGGTAAACGGGCGCGGAAAATGCTGGCAGACCTGACAACACCGTTCAACCGCAAGGGGTTTATTCTCATCGGTTTTGTGCCGGTTTCCGGGGAAGAGGTTCAGGTAGACAGTGATCACCTCGTTCATATCCCTCACACATTGCACCAGTACATTCTCAGTCATACGGTGCGTGAAATTGTGGTGGCGGTGGACGATCGCCGACGGGGCCTGCCGATGGAAGATCTGCTGGAATGCAAGATGGAAGGCGTCCGGATTGTGGACGGCGCCACTTTTTACGAGCGTGAGTCCCGCAAGGTGGCGCTGGAAATGATCTCCAAGGGCTGGCTGGTGTTCACTGACGGTTTTACCCTGTCGTCGGTGTCCGGGTTTGGCAAGCGTGCGATCGACATTCTGGCGGCGACGGTGTTACTGCTGGCCACGTTGCCGTTTATGTTGCTGACCGCCATTGCCATCAAGATCGAAGATGGCCTCAGGGCGCCTGTATTGTACAGCCAGGAACGAGTTGGGCTGAATGGCAGGTCGTTTCTGGTCTACAAGTTCCGCTCGATGATCACCGATGCGGAGAAGGGTGGTGCGGTCTGGGCCCGCGAGAATGATGCCCGGGTTACCCGGGTGGGTGCCTTTATCCGCAAAGTACGGATTGACGAATTACCGCAGATATTCAATGTACTGACCGGGTCCATGGCCTTTGTCGGACCCAGGCCGGAACGGCCGGTGTTCGTTGACCAACTGGTTGAAAAAATACCGCTGTACAGCGAACGACATCGGGTCAAGCCCGGCATCACCGGTTGGGCACAGTTGTGTTTCGCCTACGCAGACAATGAGGAGGATACCCGGGAAAAGCTCCGCTATGATCTCTACTATATTAAAAATCAGAGTCTGTTGCTGGATTTGTTGATTATAATTCAAACAGTGGAAGTGGTATTGTTCAAGAAAGGATCGCGCTAGGAGTGGCTGTTCAGGCGACTTCTGGCTGACAAGCGCATGCATGGAACCCGTCGAGAGGAATAATAATGTTAGGGATGTATAAAGGCGTCAGTCTCGTTGTCTCTCTGTTTTTAATGGTTGCGCTGGCCGGTTGTGCCAGCAACAAGGCTTCATCCCCGGAAAAGATCCGGCGGGCGCTGAGCGTGGGCACTGAAACCTCCACTGAGCCGTATGTTCTGGGCGCAACGGATGTGGTCTCTGTCTCTGTCTGGCGTAACAATGACCTCAGTATTTCGGTCCCTATCCGGCCCGACGGAAAAATCTCCGTGCCGCTGATCGGCGATGTACAGGCGGCCGGTCGCACGCCCGAGCAGTTGGCTGCGAGTATCGAAAAAAGCCTGTCCGGCTATATCCGCGAACCGCAGGTGAGCGTGGTCGTCACCTCCATGACCAGTACTGAATTTACCGATCGCGTCCGGGTAACCGGTGCTGTCGCTCAGCCGACGTCCGTGCCGTATCGCGATGGCATGACGGTGCTGGATATGGTGCTGACAGCCGGAGGTGCCAGTCCGTTCGCCGACCTGAACAGCGCCATGCTTTACCGACCGCTCAAGGGCGAGGTGGTGGCTATTCCGGTCTACCTGGGGGACATACTTAACAACGGCGACATCAAAACAAATTACGCTATGCGTCCGGGTGACATTCTGACCGTGCCCGAGCGTAATTTCTGAGCCCGCGCCTCCGGGCGCGTCATGGTTTCTTCCCGGTTTCACCCGTTTCAGGTTGATAGTTATGGCATTACCGCTGTCGCAATTACCCGCCGAAGTCGTCCGGGAAATCCGGTCACGCAAGTGGCTGGCATTCCTGCTGTTTGCCGGCGTCAGTTTTCTGGTGCTCGCGGCTGGCTTCGTCTGGCCGTATAAATATCAGTCCGAAGTCGTCATCTATGTGGACAACAGCAACATCATTGGTCCGCTGATGGAAGGCAGTGCCGTGACCACCGAGATCAGCGAGCGGACCTCGGCCGCCAGAGAGATGCTCTGGACCCGGGCGGTCATGCAACGGGTGGCACAGGACACCAGCATCTTCGGCGAGCAGGCGGTCAGGCTGTCGCCGGAAGCTCTGGAACAGCGAGTGGCGGTTCTGCGGAAAAACCTCTACGTACAGCCCCGGGGCGACAACTTTTTCAGCATCGGCTACAGCGCAGGCTCCCCCCTGCTGGCGTTCAAGGTTGCCCAGCGTCTGGGACAGCTGTTCATCGAGGAAAGCAGCGACCGGAAAAAAGCGGAGAGCCGCAGCGCCTACGACTTCATCGACAAACAGGTAAAGAGTTACGAGCAACAACTGGCCGAAGTCGAGGGCAAGCTCAAACAGTTTCTCTCGCAGAACGTCGACGGCACCGAACAGGAGGCCAACGCCCGCATGGCTGACCTGCGTGGTAAACTGGAGCTGGCCCAGCTGCAGAAAGCAGAGGAGGCCACCCGTGCCAAATCCCTGAAGGATCAACTGGAAGGCATCAGCCAGACCCTCAGGCAGGGCGGCACGTCGGCCAGCGCGTTCCAGGAGCGAATCTCGACCATGGAAGCCCAGCTCGACAAGTTGCGGCTGCAATACCATGACTCCTACCCTGATATCGTGATCCTGCGGGAACAACTGGCAGAGTTGAAGAAGCAGCGGGACAGGGCCATTGAGCGAAACGATCCGGATGCGCAGACCACCAATGGCGAGAACATCGTCAACCCGCTGTATCAGGAAATCAAAGGCTCGCTGGCCAGGGCCCGCGCCGACATGGAAACCACCGAAACCCGGATTCAGTCACTGAAACAGCTGATTGCCGGCCAGAAAGACCGGATGCAGCGTATCCAGGCTAACAAGGCCGAGTATTCCGATCTGACCCGCGACATGGAAGTAAACAAGGAAATCTACAACGACCTGCTCAAGCGGCGTGAAAAAGCACGGGTGTCCATGCATCTCGACGTAGAGGGTCAGGGTCTGAATTACCGTATCAACGAAACCGCGCAGTATCCCCTTGCGCCGACCGGAGCCAGGTTCCCGATGTTCGCCCTGGCCGGGCTGCTGTTGGGCATGCTGGCGCCGTTCGGAGCGGCGGTGGGTATGTTGCAGGTGGACCCCCGCATTCGCGCCCGGCAGCAGTTGGAAGACGGGCTTGGCCTGCCGGTGCTGGTAACCGTTCCGCGGGTCCGCACACCGTTCGAGAAACGCCGGGAGCGGCGGTTAACCCTGCTGGTGGTCATGTTCGCGATTGCAGCGGTGGCCGCTTACATTGCCGTGGCCGTCGCCAACGTCTTGGGAGTGTTGTAATGACAGAGTCCAGACAGGACAAGGAAAGCCTCCGCCGGAACGGGGAAGAGCAGGCGCCCGATACCGCAATCGACCGCAAGGGCGCACCCGGGGAGGAGGCCGGTAACGAGCCCGGCCGCGACGAGTCCTACTGGCTCCGCCAGAAAGCCCGGGAGGGTGACAGCGTTGCTTTTTCGGAATGGGACGATTCCCGAATGCTGGTTCCGAGCTCCCTCGAGTTGGGCCCGGGTGCTGTCGACAAATACGTGATCAGCAAGCAGATCGTACGCATGCAGGAGCCGCGAAGGCTCACCCCCGATGATCTCGCCGAGCGCCGGATCATCTACCCGGACTCGCCGAACCGGGATCTGGTCAATCGCTTCCGGAACCTGCGTACCAAACTGCTGGAACTGTCCAGGGGAAATAACTTCACGCTGGTCGTTACCGGTGCCGGCGAAAGCGCCGGGTCGTCGTTTGTGGCGCTGAACCTGGCTGCCGCATTTGCCTTTGACCAGTCCAAAACCGCACTGATCATCGACTGCAACCTGCGCCAGCCGAGCATGCACCAGTCACTGGATATCATGCCGGAGAGCGGTTTGACGGATTTTCTGGACGATCCGGACTACGACATCGGGCGAATCCTCTATCCTACTGGCATCCCTCGCCTGCGGCTGATACCCGCGGGCAGCCGCCGCGAGACACCGGCTGAATTTTTCACCTCATTCCGGATGAAGCAGTTCCTTCAGGCCGTCCGGCGGCGCTATCCGGACCGCTTCATCGTTCTGGATACTGCCTCGATCACCCACTCGCCGGATGCACGCATCCTGGCCGAACTGTGTGACTACTCGCTACTGGTGGTTCCCCACGGGAAAATTACCCCTTCTGTGGTGGAACAGGCCGCCTCGGCATTCAGTTCCGACAAGTTTGTGGGAGCGGTAATCAATGGCTGACAAACGGATCTTCAGACTTGAGACCGGAATCGGCCTGTTACTGTCAGTGCTGGCATTTCAGGTCTCGGGCGAGCCGCTTCGGTTGACGACCGGTGTGGACAGCCGTTTCAGCGATAATGTGCGTCGGGCACCGGCCGGCCGGGAAACCGCGGACATTGAGCACCGTCTTGATCTGGGCCTGGCCTATCAGAGCGACCCGTCACGATGCAATCTGTCGCTGGCGGGGGATTTTGGTTATGCCGTCTGGCAGCGCAGCAGTTTTGATCCGAAACTTTACACCAGCCTGGATGCCAACGGCGACTGCGAACTCGCGGACAATCTCGTCTGGCGGCTGACCGACACGCTTCAGAACGTAACCCGCAATACCCAGGCCGTGACGACACCCAATAATATCATCCGGAAAAATGTTGTCCGGACAGGCCCGGAGTACACGATCCGGCCGAGCCAGCGGGACCGGGTTCTGCTTTCGGCGCAATACGAGGTCAGTCGTTACAGTCGGTCAAACGGTCAGTTAAACAGGGTGCCGGGCAGTGACCGGGTCATAGGGTCAGTGGCCTGGCGCCGCCTCTTCAGTAAAACCTTTAACGGTGGGCTTAGCCTGAGCACCAACCGCGCCCGGTTTGTTACCGGCGCACAGATTGATCGAAACACCGCCAGTCTGACCTTCGCGGAACGTCGGCGATTGACTCAGCTGGACGGCTCTCTGGGAGTCAGCAAGGCGACCTTCGGGACCGGCGAAGCACAACGGAATACCACCGCCGTGGTCGGTGAGCTGAGACTCAAGCGGTCGCTGACCTCTTCCGCCGATTTGTATGTTGACGCCAGTCGGGAACTGACCGATCCCACCTCCACGTTTGACAGCCGGTATGCGGGGTTTGCGTTCAACCAGCAGAAAACCGGCGTTGTCCGGGTTCTGGCGGTCAGGGTCGGGTTGGTGAAACGCTTCAGTGGCGGAAGCTCCGTTGATGCCTCGGTTAAGGCTGACAGGTCCAGGTATCTGCAGTCGAATTACGGGGAGGACCGGAACAGCATCGATATAACCGCAACAAGGGTGGTGAACGAACGACTCAGCGCGGATGCCTTCGCCAGCTTCGGGAATCGGCGCTATACGACCGAGAACCGCACTGACCGGTTGATGTCGGTCAGCACCGGGCTGACCTATCGCGTTGGCCGGCAAGTCAATCTGGCAGGCCATGTTGGCCGGACTACGCGCCGAAGCGACACCACCGGCCCGGAATACAATGAAAACTGGATACTGCTCAGTCTCGACTATCAGTTTTTGTAAGCGACAATGGATCACTCTGTAACCACCGCCCACGGCAGCGACTTATGAGCACGATCACCAATGCACTGACCGTTGATGTTGAAGACTACTTTCAGGTGGCGGCCCTTGCCGAAGCCGTCAACCGGGACGACTGGTCGTCCATGGAATACCGTGTCGAGGCCAACACCGACCGCCTGCTGGCGCTGTTCGAGCGCCACAACACCCGGGCCACATTCTTCACCCTGGGTTGGGTTGCAGAGCGCTCTCCCGAACTGATCCGCCGTATTCGTGACGCGGGCCACGAAGTAGCCAGCCATGGCTACAGTCATCAGCTGATCTACCATCAGACGCCCGACGTGTTTCGGGAGGAAACCCGCAAATCGAAGCAGATCCTCGAGGATATCATCGGGGAGCCGGTGACCGGTTATCGGGCGGCCAGCTATTCGATTACAGCACAGTCGCGCTGGGCGCTGGATATTCTCTGCGAGGAAGGGTTTACCTGGGACTCATCCATTTTTCCGGTCCACCACGACCGCTACGGCATGCCGGGCACACCCCGCTGGCCTCATACACTCACCGCGGATAACGGTGGCACGCTCGCCGAGTTCCCTCTGAGCACCGTGAAGTTTCCGGGCTACACGCTTCCGATCGCCGGTGGTGGCTACTTCCGGCTGTTTCCCTACTGGTTCAGCCAATGGGGTCTGGGCAGCATCAACCGCCAGGGCAAGCCTTTTGTGTTCTATCTCCACCCCTGGGAGGTCGATCCCGGACAACCCCGGCTGGACGTCAAGTGGTTCTCACGATTCCGCCACTACAACAACCTGGACGTCTGCGAGCAGCGCCTGGAAAAGCTCGTCCGGCGCTTCCCGTTTACCACCATGAGTCAGGTCCTCAAGGACCAGGGCCTTCTGGATGCATCATGCTGACGCTGCTCTTCTGGCTATCGTTGCTGCTGGTCGTTTATATCTACGCCGGTTACCCGCTGCTGGCCGGACTGCTGGCCCGGGCACGTCACCGCTCGATCCGCCAGGACGAACGCAGCCAGCCACTGGTCTCGATCCTGATTGCGGCCTATAACGAAGCCGCCGACATCGAAGCGACGCTGCGCAACAAACTCAACCTCAACTACCCGTCCGGCAAACTGGAGGTGCTGGTGATCTCGGATGAATCCGACGATGGCACCGATGAGCTGGTCGAAACCATCGCCCGGGACGCCCGTTTTACCATCCGCCTGTTCCGCCAGGTACCCCGACAGGGCAAGACCACAGGCCTGAACACCCTGGTGCCAGAGGCGAGGGGAGAGATCATCCTGTTTTCGGACGCCAACTCCCAGTGGGCGCCGGACGCGGTCAGCAAACTGGTTCGTAATTTTGCCGATCCCGAAGTGGGATACGTCACTGGCAAGATGGTCTACGTCAGCGACGACGGCTCCCTGGTCGGCGATGGCTGCAGCGCCTACATGAAATATGAAAACTGGCTGCGGGAGCAGGAAACCGCCCTCGGCTCCATTGTCGGCGTGGACGGCGGCATCGACGCCATGCGCAAGCGCCTGTACCAGCCACTGCGCGCGGACCAGTTGCCGGATTTCGTTCAGCCGTTGAAAGTGGTGGAGCAGGGCTACCGGGTGGTTTACGAACCCGAAGCGCAGTTGCGCGAACCGGCCCTGAACGACAGCGACAGCGAATTCAGCATGCGGGTGCGAGTCACCCTGCGGGCCCTGTGGGCGCTCAAAGACATGAAAGCATTGCTCAACCCCGCGCGGGACAGCCTCTTTGCCTGGCAATTGTTGTCCCACAAAGTATTGCGTTACACCGCCTTTGCACCCCTGGCGCTGCTGGCCGTCGTGTCTACCATGCTCGCCGACAAGGGCGGCTGGTACACCCTGGCGTTTATCGGGCAACTGTTCCTGTATGGGTTTGCCTGGCTGGGCCACCGCCGCAACCAGGAGCCCGACCTGCCGGTGTTTCTCAGCGTTCCGTATTACTTTGCGCTGCTGAACCTGGCCTGCTACCAGGCAGTCAGGGCCTATCTGCGGGGCGAAAAGAAAGTGATCTGGAATCCCAGGAAGGGGTAGTCTTGAAATGGCTATTACCGCGACACAGCCGGACAGGTAACCAGGGCCATGAGCTTACCGACGCTGGGCGACATTCTGCCCGCCAAAACACTCCCCGCTTTAAACGGCTTCCGTATGCTGGCGGTCGTGCTGGCCCACGCCGGCGTCGGGTTCATTTTTACGGCGCGTCATGGGGTAGCCGGGTTCTTCGTGTTGAGCGGGTTTCTGATTACCTGGCTACTGCTCAGGGAGTACGAGCGGAACCAGACGGTTTCTTTTAAAAATTTCTACATGCGACGGGCATTGCGGATATTTCCGGCCTATTACGCCTTCGTATTTGTCTCCATTGCCTGGGATCTGTATCGCGGAAACGACAATATCCGCGAAATGATCCTGCCCAGCCTGTTTTATGTGGTGAATTATCACAACGCGCTGCAGGGCCATTCATCGGCCTCGGTGGCGCACTTGTGGTCGTTGGCAGTGGAGGAGCAGTTTTATTTCCTGTGGCCGCTGGCGTTCCTGACACTGATCGGACGAAGCAAAGCGACTGTCATACGCTTTTTGATAGCCGCCATTGTTGCCGTAATGATCTGGCGAAGTGTCGCTTATACGGTGCTTGGGTTCGGTGATTCCTATGCTTACAACGCCTTTGACACCCGGTTCGATAATCTGGCCATTGGCTGCCTGCT
>JASBRL010000095.1 GCA_030149475.1 Marinobacter sp. | reverse complement strand
CTGGCCACCTCTCCCACCATGGAATTCAGGGCGGACTTCAGATGATCGCCGGCATGCTCGATGGCCTGTTCGATGTCCTGCCCTGTGCCCTGTTCGACCCACAGCAAGCCCGGTATGCCCCAGTGTCTGGCTTTGCTGATGCCTTTTTGCGGGTACTGATAGCCCAGCAGTTCGGCCAGTTTTTCTTCGGCGTCGTCTTCGCTATAGGTTTCGGTGTTGATCGTCAGATCGCAACGTTTGCGCTGGAGGAAGCTCTTGGTGAGGTGCCAGTTGCGATTGTCGTGCTCGAAATCCAGTTCGATGGTGGGCGCGGCTGCGGAGTCGCCCCAGGGCCGCAGGTCGTCGACCGCGGTTGAGCGATAGCGCTCGAAAAAAGCCGCCCGGATGGCTCTTACCAGGGTGCTTTTGCCGGATTCATTAGGGCCGTGAATCAGGTTGAGTCCGGGTTGCAGGCTGTCCAGAACAAAGGGCTTGCGGAACTGACGGAGCTGCTCAATGCGCATGCGCTGCAGTTTCATTGGCCGGCCTCCTGTTCCCGCTCTCTCAGGAGCCCCGCCAGGATAGCCAGGGCATCCCGGGCGGCATCATCCTCGGCGCCTTCTTGCCGCTCCCGAAGGCTTTCAACCACCTCGCCCATGTAGCCATCCGCTTTCAGGGCCGCAATGTCCTCATCGGTGGGTGTCAATTGCAACCCACTGCGCTCATAGTGAAGGCTGCGAAATCGGGCTTCAGCGACGGACAGCGCCTTCAGCAAGGCTTCCTCGCCGGCCAGGGTCACCGAGCCCTCAAGTCGCAGGTCAACAACAGAGGAATCGGGCAAGGCATCCATGCGTTCCAGCAACTGCTCAAGATCGGACTGGACGGCCAGGGTTTCCCGCCACTGGTGCCATTGGTAACGCCCCGTTGGTAGTCGGGTTACCGTGGGTGTTGCGCCTGGTTCGGCAACCTCAACAATCAGGGCATTGCCCGCTTCGTTGTTCCGGAATCGTTCCGGCTCGGGGGTACCGCTGTACCAGATGCGTTCATTGATCTGCCTGGTGCCGTGCCAGTCACCCAGTGCCAGGTAATCAAGCCGGCTGACTTCGACACGGTCTGGCGCGATGGGGTTGGTGGAGTCAATCTCGTCAGGCAGCAGGCCCTGGACACTGCCGTGGGCCAGACCGATTCTGGGGAAACCTTCCGGCGACTCATAGCCACTGAATGGCTCGGTCAGATCACCGTAGGTATGGCGTTGAGTCAGGGGCGCGCAAAGCAGGCTCAGGCGCTGGGTTTCCAGATTGATAACGCCCGGCTGAAGCGCCAGGTGGACGTTCTCAGGCACTGCTTGCAGGCGCCGGGCTCGCGTCCATACGCTCTCAGCCAGGGCGGCATCGTGGTTGCCGGGCAGCATGACCCAGGGGCCGGTGAAACCTTTTGTTGCGTTGAATACCCGGCGGATGGTGCGGTCGGACACGGTCTGCGCATCAAAAACATCACCTGCCACCAGGACCGCATCGCATTGATGGTCGTTAGCCAGCCTTGCAAGCATTTCAATGGCCTCGAACCGGGCCTCGACTAGTGCTGCACCGTCTTCGGTTTCAAATCGGGTAAAGGCCCGACCCATCTGCCAGTCTGCGGTGTGCAAAAACTTGGGCATTGCAGGTTCCTGAGAGATCTGGAAATTTCGGGTTATTCTAGACTAACCGCGAAGACTTTACAGAGGCCAGGCGACAAACAACGTCGTTGCTGACGGATCAAAGAGCCGGAGAAACTCTATGGCCCGCCAATGGACTTAATCAGGTTCCCTAAAGAATATCTGCTCCGACCTCTTCACTGAAGCGATCCGCTGCGCCATTCCATTGCAGGGAACCCGTTTCTATCAGGTAGATGCGATTCGAATGTTGGACCGCAAACGTCAGGTTCTGTTCGGCGAGCAAGACAGTCAGCCCGCTGTCCTGTTGCAGTTTGTCGAGCGCATCCGAGATGTTTTCAATGACCAGCGGAGCCAGCCCCAGCGTCGGCTCATCCAGTAGCAGCAACCGGGGCTTTTGCATCAGCGCGCGGCCGATCGTGAGCATCTGCTGCTCACCGCCGCTCAAGGTAAAGGCACTCTGTTTCGCGCGCTCCCTGAGCCGGGGAAACAGTTCGAAAATCCGGTCAACCTGTGCCCGGCGATCGGCGTTATCGAGAGCGTGTCCGCCCAGTTCCAGGTTTTCAAGAACTGACATATGGGTGAAGAGCTCGCGGGTCTCCGGGCAAAGTGCGATACCACCGGTGGCGATGTCGGCCGGTTTTTTACCACGCAGAGACTGCCCGTCCCACTGAATGTCGCCCTGGTAGGCAACGAATCCCAGCAGGCTGTTGAACAACGTGGTCTTGCCCGAGCCATTGAGCCCGACCACCGACACGAACTCACCCTCCTCGACGTGCAGCTGTATGTTCCGGAGTGCTTCAGCCCGGCCGTAATGCACCGACTCGATGTTCACGTCCAGCAGTCGGTGTTCGCCGACCCGGTGCTTGCGTTCGCGTGTTTTCTCGACCGTATCCAGCGATTTGCCGAAGTAGACTTCGCGTACTTTTTCGTCGCTGGTGACCTGCTCCGGTGTACCTTCGGCTATCTTCTGACCCGCATCCATGGCAACGATGCGATCAACCAGCCCGGACACTGCCTTGACGTTGTGATCGACCAGAACAATGGCCTGACCGGCGTCTCTCATGGAGACGATCAGCTCGGAAAATTCCCGGGTTTCACTGGGTGCGAGGCCGGCAAAGGGCTCGTCCAGCAGCAGTATTGCGGGATCGGCTGCCAGCGCCTTGGCCAACTCCAGACGACGCAGATCCGCGAACGGCAGCGAATCCGGACGTTGATCGAGCACGTCCTCCAGCCCGACCCGTCTGGCTGCATTACGCGCCTGTTCCTCGATCTGCCGACCGGTGAACAGCTGGAAAATGGTATCCGGTAGCAGCGCCAGCTTGATATTCTCCAGAACGGTCTGGCGATGCAGCGGACGAGAATGCTGGAATACCATCGCCATGCCGCGTTTGGCGATGGCATGGGTGGCATGACCGGCAATCTCATGGCCCTGGAATTTGATGGAGCCCGTGTCAGGCCGAACCACGCCCATGATCAGAGACAACGTGGTCGACTTGCCGGACCCGTTGGGGCCGATGAGGCCGACCACTTCCCCCTCGGCTACGCTGAACGAGATCTGGTCAACCGCCTGCAGGCCGCCGAAACGTTTAGAAATTTTGGATATGTCCAGAATGGTCATGCCTTACGCTCTCTCCGTGCGCCAAACACGCTGATGAAGCCGTTGGGCGCGAATACCAGCACTAACAGAGCCAGCACGGCGACCAGAGTCGAACTTAGCTGGCCAACCGGGCGCAGAAACTCGCCGGCAACAATCAGGAACACGGCGCCGAGAATGGAGCCTATAATCGACCGCCGCCCTCCGATGATGGTTGCAATAATGATCTGGATGGTCACCGCCACCGCAACGACGGTACCGGGCGAGGCGGTGCCGAAATAGAACACCGTCATTGCACCCGCCAGACCGGAAAAGAACGCACTTATAACAAACGCCAGAATCTTGAACTTGGTAACGCTGAACCCCAGCGCCTCGGTGGCCGTGGTGTCCTGCCCGCTGGCTTCCAGAATCAGCCCCAGCGGTGATCGCACAAGAATCCGCAACACCAGGGCCGTTATCGTCATCAGTCCGAACGCATAGTAAAAATTGCCGGTACTGCTGATGGTGAGTATGTCCCTTAGAGCGAGCCCGATCTCACCGCCGGTATAGCCGGCGAACATGTTGATGACCTGGCTCAACAGAAGCACCGCCACCAGCGTAACCAGGCCGAAATACGGTCCCTTCAGGCGCAGTGCCGGGCCGACCAGTGCCAGCCCACCGATCACCGCCGCGAGTGTACCCACCGGTATGGAAACCCAGACCGGCCAGCCCAGGAAGGTGTTAGACATGCCCGCACCATAGGCACCGAGGCCGATCAGAAAGGTAGGGCCAAAGTTGACCTCACCGCCATAGCCAAACAGCAGATCCCAGGCCATGGCGTAAACGGCCACATACGAGGAAATCGTCAGTACTCCGAGCCAGTAGCCGGAGACGAACCAGGGCAGGCAGGCGGTGGCCGCGAAAGCCAGCACCACGACACCGGTTCTCCAGTCAAACCATGTGCGATTCATAATGTATCGTCTTCTGCTGAGGTGTGATCAATGGCGGCCAAACAAGCCCTGGGGCCGCGCATAAAGTACAACGATAAGGAGTAGCAGCCCTGGAACCTCCCGCAGTGACGGCGAGATCAGGAATGCTGTGACCGTGCCCAGAAAGCCCAGGATATAGGCGGCCGCCAGCGAACCAAGGACATTGCCGAGTCCGCCAAGTACAACAATGGTAAAGGACGTCGCGGTGAGGTTGATCGCCACGTTGCTACTGGCACCGATGAACGACGCCAGCAACACGCCGGCGATGCCCGCCAACAGGCCATAAAGCCCCCACACCAGAAAATGTATCCGACCGATGTCATAACCGACGATTGCCAGCCCTTTCGGGCTCATCGATGCCGCCAGCATCGCCTTACCCATCCGGGTATGAGAGATGAATAACCACAGGGCACCGATCACCGCCCAGGCTACAACACCGATCAGCAGGCTGTTGAGCGGCACGGTGACGCCGGCAATGTGCACCACGCCGTCGATCATGGCCGGGGTGGAGACTGGGGTGGCGCCAAAAAACCACTCCAATAATCCCTGCAGTATCAGCGCGAACAGTAATGTGGACACGAACAGGAATACCGGCAGCTCTTCGCTGGCCAGTTGCCGGGAGCGGCTAAGCGGGATCACCACCGTAAAATAGAGCACATAGGTTGTCAGGATGGCCGCGGCTATACCGACCAGGCCACCGAGATAGATACCCATATTCAATTGTAGCGCGCAGTACCAGGCGACCAGCGATGCCACTACTACGATGGCACCGTGCGCCAGATTGAGAATACCGGATACGCCAAAAATGATGGTGAGGCCGGCAGCGCCAAGGGCATAAATGGCGCCGATGATAAATGTGCTGATCAGGATCTCTATTATCAGATTCATCGTCTAAGCTCTTGTCGCAAACAGCAAAGTGGCGGCTTGAGGCCGCGCCTGACCGAACAGACGCGACCGATAGTAATGCATGGCGCTGCCGTTGCCGGCGATGCCAATGCCGACCGCTACTTCTGCGACTGGCTCACGAACGCAGGCAACCGGATCTTGCCCTTGGCGAGCTTTTCCGGCCAGATGATGACCTGCTTACCGTCCTGCCACTGGAATGCCACGAACGACTGGCCCTTCGTCGGATCCTGGTTGAAGATCACTTCGTGGGCGTAGTCATCGCCAGTACCGTGGAAGGCCACCCGTCCGAGTACGCCGGTGAAATCCGTCTTTTCCAGGGCCTTGACCAGTTTGTCGGCATCGCCACCACCATCTGAGCGGACCAGTGCGTCCTTGAGTGCGTACATGGCGTCATAGGTGGTGTAGGCATCGTAAGCAGGTTCACCGATGTCAAAGCGTTTGGTGTAGGCTTTGAAAAACGCGGGGGTCTTATCTGTAAGCGGCGCCCCGTTCAGGCCCGGTGTGCCGGTGATGACACCTTCGGTCGCGCCGTTCGTTGCGGCCCAGAACTTGGACGAACCGGCCTGGCCGTTGATGCCAGTGAACAACGCGGGTACCTCCTGCTGCTTCCACTGGATGACCGGTTTGACCCCGACGTGAGCCACGGCTGCCATGATGACGTTGGCATCCGCTTTCTTGATGCGGCTATAGATGGGTGTGAAATCAGTGGTATCAGGCGAGAACCGGATATGATCAACAACCTTTATACCCACCTTGGGCAGGCACTTCAGATAGGACTCGTCAACCGGTTTGGTCCAGGCTGCGTCCTCACTGAAGATGACGGCGCGATTGAAGCCTTTGAACTTGTCACTTTGCGTCAGTGTCGCGTTTGCAACGATGCAGCTTTCCTGAGCCAGAATGGCCGAGTTTACATAACTGTGAAAGACATACTTGTAACGTTCGGGGTTGGCCTTGACACCCGCCGGAATCTCGCTTGAGGCAGCGCCTGTTACCAGCAGGGGTGTCTGCAGGCGCGATGCCCACGGCATCATGGCCAGTGCGACCTCACTGGTGAAAATGCCCATCATTGCAACAACCCCGTCCTGCTGCACGGCCCGCTGGAAGGCACGGGAGGAGTCTGCCGCCGAGAAGTTATTGTTGTATTTGTGCAGTTCCAGCATGCGACCGTTGATGCCGCCTGCTTTGTTAATCTCATCGGCGGCCAGTTCGGCGGCATTAAATATCGACTTGCCCAGGACATGGCTCTCTGGCGCTATAACACCGATCGAAATAGGCTCGGCCGCCCGGGCAGTCGGCATCACCAGTGCGGAACACAAAACACCACCTGCTACCACGACCGCCGTAGCCAGCGACCGGCTCATACCGCTAAATGAACGCATGCTAATCTCCTTATTGATCTTGTTCGTTGGATTTGCTCAGCGAAACCATTTTCCGAGATAGCCAGAGCGACCAAACTGCCAGCCGCTACTTACATCCTGTATTCAAGCCCTGAGGTACAACCCAGAAGTGAAGATTCACCAGACCCAAAAGCCTGATGGGTTTGCGAAACACAGTTTCAGCATTCGCTTAAAAAGCTAGCACCCGGCCCTGAGGCGGTCAAGAATGCCTTCTTGCCCTGGGCGAAGGCGCAGCAATTGACATTAAGTGTCATCGCGTCTTCGCCGTGCGAAAAGAGCCACTGGACGTGTCTTCCAGCGACCAACTCTTTGATCATCAGGGTTTCCCGTTTCTGGTTGTATCCACTGATGTGGTAAATTCCCAGCCATCATTAAAACAACACAAATGGAGCCCCACTGCCATGACAGACGTCGATGTTTTCTGGTCTTTCCGAAGCCCTTATTCTTATCTGGCGACACCGGGAATACTGGAAATTCGTGACAACTATAAGGTCCGCGTGAACATGCGCGTGGTACTGCCGATCGCTGTGAGGAATCCCGACATTCTGTTCACGCCGGAAAATCTGAACAAAGTGAAATACATTCTGCTGGACTGGGAGCGGCGCGCGGAATTCCTGGGGATGCCCCATGCCTGGCCCTCTCCCGATCCGATTGTCATGGATATTGAGAAGTTCAGCGTTGCTCAGGACCAGCCGTATATTTACTGGCTGAGCTGCCTGGGCGTTGAAGCACAGCGGCGGGGCTGCGGACCTGATTTCGTGGCGCAGGTGTCGAAGCTCATTTTCGGCGGCTGCAGAAACTGGCATCAGGGTGAGCATCTCTCGAATGCTGCCAGCAAGGCCGGTCTCGATTTAAGAGAGATGGAGGACGCCATCCGTGATGACGCAAGTCATCGACGCGAAATAGACGACAACCAGCAGATGCTTGCCGACGCGGGTCACTGGGGCGTGCCCACATTTGTGGTCGATGGCGAGCCATTTTTTGGCCAGGATCGAATCGATACCCTGAAATGGCGACTGGGTCAGATGGGGCTGAAAAAATAGCCATACACCGGGTTAATGTCGCTATCGCCGTTTTTGCCGGCACCGATCATCGGCGGCATCAGCCAGGATCTTTGCTCGACTCAGGAGAATAATGGAGGCGCGGGTCGGAATCGAACCGGCGTACGCGGAGTTGCAGTCCGCTGCATGACCACTCTGCCACCGCGCCAAAGAACAAAGTCCGGAGGAGTATAAGGACTTTTCTGATGCGTTTCCGCCAGAGACGGAAACCAGACAGTGATGTTTACGGTCGATCCGACTGATCGGACGTTTAACTGGAGCGGGAAACGAGATTCGAACTCGCGACCCCAACCTTGGCAAGGTTGTGCTCTACCACTGAGCTATTCCCGCATCGCTGCCTCACTTCGGCCGGATCAGTTGCCGTCGAAGTGGCGCATATATTAATGACTGAGCGCTCAGTGTCAACCCTTTTTTTAAGCATAAATGTCTGCGTAACTGTTTGATTATTCTTTAATCAGACGAGTCAATCCGACGCTGCTCGCCACTCCCGGGGAACAGATCCGGCCAGGCGGCCTGCAGGTAGAGCACCATCGACCAGAGTGTCAACCCCGCAGCAATGTAGAGCAATCCAATACCCGCCCTCGCCCAGCCAATATCGGGCACCGAACCAAGCAGCATGATAATGGCGACCATCTGGACAGTGGTTTTGATTTTGCCGATGTACGACACCGCCACACTGGCCCGGCTGCCGACTTCCGCCATCCACTCCCGCAATGCGGATATCACAATTTCCCGACCGATGATTATGGTGGCCGGCAGGGTGAGCAGCAACGTGTGGTGCTCGTCGACCAGCACCGTCAACGCGACCGCAACCATTAGCTTGTCCGCGACCGGGTCCAGAAATGCTCCGAACGGTGTGCTCTGGTCAAGCTTGCGAGCCAGGTAACCGTCGAGCCAGTCGGTGGCCGCCGCCAGCGCAAAAATCGCAGCACTGACCTCGTACCGCCACGCGACCGGCAGATAGAAAACAACCACAAACACCGGAATCATGACGATTCGGGAGAGCGTCAGGATGTTCGGTAAATTCATACTCTGCCTACTCATTGTGAAGTGCCGCGTAAATGGCCTCGGCCAGTGATTTGCTGATACCTTTCACTTTGGTGATCTCGTCGATACCCGCCTTGCGGATTTCCTGAATCCCACCAAAATAGCGGATCAGTTCGCGCCGTCGTTTGGCGCCGACGCCATCAATGCCTTCCAGGGTCGACTGGCGACGTTTTTTGTCCCGTCGCGCCCGATGGCCGGTGATGGCAAACCGGTGTGATTCATCCCGGATATGCTGGATCAGGTGCAGCGCTGGTGAATCCGCCGGCACCCGGAAAACCCGGTCGGTCAGCGCATCAATCAACTGTTCCATGCCGGCCCGCCGGGTGACGCCCTTGGCAACGCCGATCAGGGGTATGTCACTGATATCAAGATTTTCAAAGACTTCCCGGGCGATATTGAGCTGTCCCTTACCGCCGTCTATGAACACCAGGTCAGGACGCTTGCCGTGGTCCGAAACCATCCGGCGATACCGACGGGTCAACACCTGGCGCATGGCACCATAGTCATCGCCCGCCGTCTCGCCTTCGATATTGTAGAGGCGATAATCGCTTTTGAGTGGACCATTCTCGTCGAAAACCACACACGACGCGACCGTGTTTTCCCCATGACTATGACTGATGTCAAAACATTCCATGCGCGAGGGCGTTTGCGCCAGTTGAAGCAGGTCCCGCAAGGCGAGCAACCGTCGATAAACGGTCTCCTTGCTGGCCAGATGGGTGAGCAGTGTCTGACGGGCGTTGGTCATCGCCAGTTCAAGCCAGCGCCGGCGTTCACCACGGACATTCTGGCGAACGCGAATTTCCCGCCCGGCCGACTCCGTCAGCGCCCGGGCGATCAATTCCTGTCCGTCAACCGCCGTTGGCACCAACACATCCCGCGGGATTTCCCGCCGGGTTTCGCTACCAAAATAGAACTGCCCCAGAAAAGAGCTCAGCAATTCGCCCTCGGTCTGCTCGATGGAAAACCGGGGGAAATAATCCTTGGTGCCCAGTACCCGCCCACTCCGCACAATGATCACCACAATACAGACAATTCCGGCTTCCTGGGCCAGTGCGATCACATCCGCATCGCCGCCCTCTCCGTGCACCGATTGCTGTTCCTGAACGTGTCGCAAGTGGTTGATCTGGTCGCGGAAGGCAGCCGCCTTCTCGAACTCGAGATTCTCGGCAGCCGCTTCCATCTCGCTCATCAGATCATTGATGATAGCCGGGTTTTTACCTTCCAGAAACATGGCGGCATGGCGCACATCACGCTGATAGTCTTCCGGCGAGATAAAACCGACACAGGGGGCAGTACACCGATTGATCTGATACTGAAGACAGGGGCGTGTTCTATTCCTGAAATAGCTTTCGTCACAATTTCTTATCTTGAATACTTTCTGTAAAATATTAAGACTTTCCTTGACCGCGCCAGAGCTCGGGAACGGTCCAAACCAGGTGCCCTGCCCCTTGGTCGACCGCCCGCGCCGAAAGGTCAGGGATGGGTATTCATGCTGAGACGACAGGTAAATATAGGGGTAGGATTTGTCGTCCCTCAGCAGGATGTTATAGGGCGGACGCAGCGACTTGATCAGGCTCTGCTCCAGCAGCAGAGCCTCGGTCTCGCTGCCGGTGATGGTAACCTCGATGTGGTTGATCTTCGCCACCAGCGCTTCGGTTTTCGGCGCCAGCCCGGACTTGCGGAAATAACTGCTGACCCGCTGCTTGAGGCTGCGGGCCTTACCGACGTAAAGCACGCTCCCGTTGGCGTCGAACATCCGGTAGACACCCGGACGTTCGGTCAGTTGTTTCAGAAAGGTTCTGGTATCAAAGCCCTCGACGGGTTCGCTGGCGTCAGACCTGGTCGGCATCAAGCAACCCAAGCCTTACCGCCATCAGCGCCAGCTCAACGTCACTCGAAATTTCCAGTTTTTCGAAAATGCGATACCGGTAACTGTTTACTGTCTTGGGGCTGAGGCAAAGTTTGTCAGAAATATCCTGCACTTTCTGGCAGTCCACGACCATCATGGCAATCTGTAACTCCCGCTCCGACAAACGGTCAAATACGGAGTCATGGTCATCGTCACCCTGGTCGCCGCCCAATTGTTTGAGAGCCATCTTCTGCGCGATTTCCGGGCTGATATAGCGCTGCCCGGAATGGGCCATGCGAATGGCCCGGATCATTTCCTTGATGTCCGCCCCCTTGGTGATATAGGCGGAGGCGCCTGCCTGCATGACGCGAGCAGGATAAGGATCGTCCGCGCACGCGGTGACCACGATCACCCGGATCGCATCATCAATGCGAAGAATCCGCCGGGTTGCTTCCAGACCGCCGATGCCCGGCATACGGATATCCATCAACACGATATCGGGCGCCGCCTGACGCACCGAGTCAATGGCCTCCTCGCCGGAGGCCGCCTGACCGATGACTTCAATGTCCGGGTTATCAGCGAGCATCCGGGTAATCCCGGAGCGAACCAATTCGTGGTCATCAACAACCAGTACCCTGATCAAAATTCACCTCTCGGAGGGCGTTAGGAAGCCTGCAAACCCGGCAGTGCGGTCACGGATGCACGGTCCAGTCAGCGAAAACAGCATTTTGAATATGCCGCGAAATCGCTGGAGGCTCCCGCAGATACAATCTCAAAGTCTGATGATTGTAACGGTTTAGACTAACAAGGAATAGGTTACCAGGTATCAATAAAATGACCGTTATCACCGAATCCGTGCTTTTCAGAGGTCGCCTGGGCACCCCGCATAAGCCAGCGCCTGGTCTCGGCCGGATCGATCACCCCGTCGATCTCCAGAAAGCTCGCCATATTCAGCCCTTTTCCCTGCTCATAAGCCTTCGCCACCATTCGATCAAAGGTTTGCTGTCGGTCCTGCTCATTCTCAATGGCCGCCAGCTCTTTGGCATAGCCAAGCCGAACCGCACCCTCCAGGCCCATCGCTCCGAATTCGCTGCTGGGCCAGCCGATCGTAAACACCGGCGAATGGAAGCTGCCCGCGGCCATTGCCTGGGCGCCCAGGCCGTAGCCCTTGCGCAGCACAATGGTGAAAAATGGCACATTCAACCGGGCAGCGGTGACAAACATGCTCGACACGCGCCGGACGGTGGCCTGTTTCTCCGCGTCCGGCCCGACCATGAACCCGGGCGTATCACACAGCGACACAATGGGCAGCCCCATCGCATTACACAGGCGCATGAAACGGGCCGCCTTATCACCGGCCTCAGCATCAATGGCGCCCCCGAGGTGTCCGGGATTATTCGCCATCAGACCAAACGGTCGCCCTTCAATCCGGACCAGCGCGGTCAACATGCCTGGTGCGAAGCCGGCACGGAGTTCAATGACAGAGTCCGTGTCGGCGAGCGCACGGATAACCTGCCGCATGTCGTAGGCTCTCACCCTGTTTTCAGGCACCAGATGACGCAGCACGCGCTGATCGCCTACATCCCAGCTCGCCAACCGGCCCTGGCAATAGCCCAGGTACTGGCGGGCTATTTCAACAGCTTCCGCCTCGTCTTCAACAACAATATCGATCACGCCGTTGGCCGACTGCACAGACACCGGGCCAACCTCCTCCGGCCGGAATTTTCCGAGCCCGCCACCCTCGATCATGGCCGGACCGGCCATACCGACCGTTGCATTGCGGGTGGCGATGATCACATCACAGCAGCCGAGCAAGGCGGCATTGCCGGCGAAACAGCGACCGGAGACGATACCCACCAGCGGCACTCGTCCGGATAGTCTGGCCATGGCGGCGAAGGTGTGGCAATCCAGGCCCGCAACACCGGTAAAATCGGTATCCCCCGGACGCCCGCCGCCGCCCTCAGCGAACAGCACCACTGGCAGCGACCAGCGATCGGCCAGTTGCAGCATGCGATCCGTCTTTTTGTGGTTCATCACACCCTGGGTTCCGGCAAAAACCGTGTAGTCGTAGGCCAGCGCCATGCAGCGCGCGCGCTCTTCACCAAATTTGGCACTGTTGACCGTACCGATGCCGGCCAGCAGGCCATCCGCCGGACTGGCATCCATAAGCTCTGCTTCACTCATCCGGCGACGCCGGGCAGCCAGTGCGAGCGCGCCGTACTCCACAAAACTGTTGTCATCCAGCAGGTCGTTCAGGTTTTCCCGGGCCGTGCGCTGTCCGGTTTTCCGCCGGCGTGCAACCGCCTCAGGTCGACAGTGATCCTCCAGGCGTTCGTGTCGCGCCAGGGCCTCGGCCAGGTCTTCCCGAATCCAGTCCAGGTCGTGCTGCATTTCTGACTGGCTTTCGGTGTCAACGGCGCCGCTATTATTGAGGGCGACCACGGCGGCCCCCTCGGCGACTGCGTCGCCCTCATTCACCATCACCTGTGTAACGTCTCCGGCGCTGGGCGCGGTGATTTCAAATTCCATTTTCATGGCCTCAACAACGGCCAGCACCATTCCGGCACTGACCGGCTGCCCGGCGCTGACCGCTACCCGGATAACGCGACCCTGCACCGGGCTGACCAGAGCCGTGGTGCCATCCGGGATGGCGGTCGCCGTATCGCCTGACTCTGAGTTGTGGACAGTGCTGTCGGTATTCCCGGCAAAATACAGGGTCGGGTGGCTGATACCGCC
>JASBRL010000094.1 GCA_030149475.1 Marinobacter sp. | reverse complement strand
ATCCAGCCCGCCAGTTCAAAAAGATAGGCAGCACCGGCGGAACCGGCGGCGCCGCCCAGAAAATAACAGGTCATGTAGGCGGTGGTGATGCGACTGCGGGCCTCCGGGCGAATCCCGTAAATGGCGCTCTGGTTGAGAATCTGCGTCCCCTGAACGCCCAGATCGAGCAGAATGATACCGAGGATGATCGCCACCAGATGGCCGGAGAAAAAACCCATGATGACAAAAGAGAGAGCCACCAGGCTCAGAAAAACCCCGGTACCGATCCGCGAGACGCCCCGATCATGGAGGTGACCGGCAAAACTTGCGCACAGGGCTCCGGCCACACCCAACAGGCCGAATAGCCCGATGACCGAGTCCGCAAATTCATAAGGAGGCCGGGCGAGCAGGAAGGGCACAGTGGTCCAGAACGCACTGAAGGCGGCGAACACCATCGCGCCGTAGAAGATGCGCCTCCGCAGCAGGGCCTCGTCCCGCATCAGGGTCACCACGGACAGCAACAGACTGCCATACCGTAGCCTCGCCTGGCCCGGTTCCCGGGGCAGCATCCGGGACAGCATCAGCGCCTGCACCAGCATCAGGCCCGCGGCAATCCAGTACACACTCCGCCAGCCCGCCACGTCCGCAATGGCGCCCGATACCGTGCGGGCGAGCAGAATGCCCAGCAGCAGCCCGGTCATCACCCGACCAACGACCCGACCACGTTCAGCTTCCACCGCCAGGTGAGCAGCAAAGGGGACCAGAATCTGCGCGACAACTGCGGTCAGACCGGTCGCCAGTGCCGCCGTGATAAACAGCTCGATGGTGGGTGCCGTGGCCATGCCCACCAGTGCCAGCGAGGTAATTACCGTAATCACGACAATCAGCCGGCGGCGTTCCAACAGGTCACCAAGGGGCACCAGCAGCACCAGGCCGGCGGCGTAACCCAGTTGGGTCATGGTAATGATCAGACCGGCCGTACCCCGACTGACATCAAACTGTTGGCTCAGGGTCTCAAGCAGTGGCTGGGCATAATAGATATTTGCCACGGCCACGCCACAGGCGACCGCCATGATGAACGTCAGCAGACTGTTGGGGCGCAGATAACTGGACACCGCATCAACGACCGGACCTGAGGGTGCAGACATGAACCATTATATCCTTTTCAATCATAGGGGTATCAATGCAGTAAAGCTGCAAGCGTCTGGAATCTGCCGTCCGGAACGTGCCTTGGCGCTGGGTCTGTCAAAACCTGGGGCTGTCAACACTTGCAGAATCGCCAATAGACTTGATCAGAAGTTCTTTAGCTTCATACACAATAGCAATCAACGCAATAGCTGAAATCCGAAGTCCGGTTGCGGGAAAGCTATGATAGCCTGAAAGCCTTTCACCTGCAGGAGGTTCAGATAATGGCGAATCGCGGAACCATGGAAACCATGATCATGAACGACGGCGCCGGCATTGGTGTCTATCACGTTGAACCTGACGGCGAGCGCCTCGGCGGACTGGTGCTGATCCAGGAAATATTTGGTGTTACGGATCATATCCGCAACCTCTGTGACCAATACGCAGAGGAAGGCTTCGAAGTACTGTCACCTGCCATTTTTGACCGCGAAGTACCGGGACTGCAGGCACCCTATTCCGATGAAGGCATCCAGCAGGCCTTACGGATCGCCCGCGAGCAGCATCCCTTCGATCAGTCGGTCCACGATGCCCAAAGCTGTATTAATGCACTCAAGAACGCCGGCCCGGTGTTTATGGTTGGCTATTGTTATGGCGGCTCCGTGTGCTGGGCTGCCGCGTGTCGCTGCGACGGACTGACCGCTGTGTCAGGCTACTACGGCAGTCTGGTGCCGAAACTGAACGACGAACAGCCCAAATGCCCGACCATTCTTCACTTTGGCAAACACGATGCCGGTATTCCACTGGAGGGCGTCGAGAAGGTCCGGGATCACCACCCGGACGTTCCTGTTTACCTGTATGACGCGGGCCACGGCTTCAATTCCGACCGGCCAACCCATTATGACCGGCCCAGCGCCGAACTGGCCAAACAACGCACCCTGAATCTGTTCCGGTCACACCTGAAGCGGGATTGAACCGGATCTTCAGCCTGACAGAGTGTCGGGGCCGGACCGCAGTTGCGGCCGGGCACGCAGTCGACCAACGAACTAGCCGGACAGAACACGACTATGTTTCGTCGCTACTTTGCAGGCAGAGCAAGGCCCTCAGACACCAGCCTCTTCCGCAATGTCTCTACCCGGTTCCGGTTCACACCGAAATCGTACAGACCCAGCATGGACTGGGAGCGCACGGCCAGCTGCTTTTCATTCGGACCGGCCAGAACTTCCAGGTAGTCCGGGAAGTGAAACACATCGCTGTAGCACGTAATGTCCAGATAGCCGTAGCGGGCCTCGTTAAGGCGAGCTCCCGGCAACGCGAGTGCGGTTTCACGGATCCGGGCCCAGCGTTCCTCATTCAGCGGCTCGACGAGGTCAATCGGTTCGACCCGATAAAGGCTGACATCGGATTCACTCGACACACAATTAACAAACGGGCTGCAACCGTCGAGTCTGAAGTCTGTGCCCGACGCAGGAACCTGCCCCGTTGACGCACAACCAGAGAGCAGAGCGGACAGCACCAGCAAGACACCCATAGATCGAATCATCGGTAGCCTCTTCGTTGGTCAGCAGGTGAAATAACAGCCTCAATTCCTTCAGGAACAATGCCCTGATGGCATCGATATACTCGTCGGAAGTGTTACCGGATCAGTTTTTTGACAACGAGCATCAGCCCGACTCATGGAAGAATTCATCAATCTCCCGGGCCTGTGCCTGGGCATCCCGGTAGCCCAGATTGATCAGGTCACGGCAGAAACGGTGATCGAAAAGAACATAGCTCGCCAGGCTGGCGCCGTTCCTGTCACCGACGGTTGTTGCGCCAATCAGGTTGCGCAATAACAAAGGTAGCCCATCCAGATAGTTCGCGGCGATTTGGTCAATTTCCTCGCTCGGTGAAATTTCCAGTAAACGTAACGGCTTGAGGTCAAGGCCGGCGTCCTGCAACTGATCCGGTGGTATAAGCTCAACCAACTGATTGATCAGTCGCAAACGGTCGGTGTCGTAGTCCAGTGTGTCCAGAAACATACCATTGAAAATGTGCGAAACCACATGAGAGAAGGTCGGCTGCACGGGAGCTCTGTCTGGCCTGGCCGGGACGACCCGCCGGTTGGAACTGACACCGATAACCAGAATACGCTCGGCCCCCAGATGAATGGCGGGACTAATGTGTGCCATCTGCCGGGTCACGCCATCACCAAAATACTCACGGTTGATGGCAACCGGCGGGAACACCGTCGGAATTGCGGATGATGCCAGCACATGTTTAAGTTCCAGAATGGTCCGTGCTCCTGCTCGCTGGCCACTGGACCAGCTTTTCAGCCCATCGTGACCGTCAAAAAAACACAGGTTCTGGCCCGTGGTATAACCACAGGCGTTCACCCCGACAGCAGACAAGTGGCCATCAGCGATCGTCCGGCGGACTTCGTCAAAATCCAGCTCGCGGGTCAGCAGGTCATGCAGCGGCGCGTTGTTAAGCAGCGACAGCGGAGCAGCACGGCCTGCATCGGAAAAGACTGTGCGGGCAACACTGGTCAGATTGCGCAACATATCGAGGGCATGGCTCTTATAGATTTGATCGACCGTGAGGCACGACCAGATCCGCTCAAGCCGGGAGATATTGTGCCTGAACAGCCCCCCGCCACTGGCCAGGCCCAATGCATTAATGGCTCCGGCCGACGTTCCTACAATCACCTTGAACGGATGCTCCCAGGCGGGATACATGTCGGACACCGCGCGCATCACCCCTACCTGGTAGGCTGCCCGCGCACCTCCTCCGGTCAGAACCACACCCGTTTTCGTCATTATTACCTCAGTGTGACCGGATCAACGTGGTAGCTCGCTCTCGGCGCCGGGCATGGCACCACTCAGGAGCCTGACACCACCAGTTTGACCCACTCAATCATCGGGGACGGATAGATGCCCAGAACAATCACCAGCAGCGCCAATCCGAGAACCACCAGCCCTCCGGCACGCAGCCCCCAGTCGTTGGTCGCATCACGGCGCCGCATGCCGGGCTCGACGAGATAGAGCGCGACCATAACCCGCAAGTAGTAATACAGACCTATTGCGCTGCCCAGGATAATCGCCCCGACCAGCCACCAGCGGCTTGCCTCGACACCCTGGGCAATAATATAGAACTTGCCGATAAACCCCGCGGTGAACGGAATACCCGCCAGCGAAAGCAAGGATACCGTGAGTACCGCGGCGAGGTATGGACGACGCCAGAACAGCCCCCGGTAGTGATGCAATGCCGAGGCGTCCTGGCCGCTGTAAGGGCTGGACAACAGGGTAACGACCCCGAACGCCCCCAGCGTGGTGATCAGGTAAGTCAGCAGATACACGCCCGCCGTTTCCGAGGACAGGCCGTCGTTAATCACCAGCGCCACCAGCAGGTAACCAAAATGAGCAACGGAGGAGTAACCGAGCAGTCTCTTGAGGTTAGTCTGCACCAGCGCCAGCAGATTGCCCACCAGTATGGTGACCATCGCCAGACCCGCCAACACGTTGTGCAAAATGGCCGCATCAAACACCGGCGCCACCATCACCAGACGCCAGAGCACGACGAATACCGCTACCTTGCTGGCCGACGCCAGGAAGGTGACAGCCGGGCCAGGAGCTCCTTCGTAAACATCCGGTGTCCACAGGTGGAAAGGCGCCAGCGACAGTTTGAAGCCCAGCCCGACGATAATCAGCCCGGCACCGGCAAGCGCCCAGGCGCCGGAGCTATCACCAAGCGCAAGCGACAGACCTGCCAGATCAAGCCGCCCGCTTTCGGCATACAGCAGCGCCATACCGAACAGCAGAAACGCCGTCGCGCCCGCTGACAGCAGCAGGTATTTGATACCGGCCTCCAGCGACAGACGATCGCGGAAGGTGTAGGCAAGCATGCCGTACAGCGGCATTGAAAGCAGTTCCAGACCAAAAAACAGACTCGCCAGATGACGACTGGCAACCAACACAATGCCACCCGCCGCCGCACAGAGCATCAGCAGGTAGAATTCCTCCCGAGGCCCCGGATAACCCTCCAGAAAGGCATGTGCCAGGGTTGCACAGGCCAGGGTTGCCACCAGGATCAGGATCGACGCAAACACGGTCAGGCCGTCAAATACCAGCAAGGGTGATTCGATGCCTCGCATCTGCCAGACCAGCGCCATCGACAGCAGCGCGAGGTTCAGACCCAGCACCGATACCGTGGCGATCACCGCGTGCTGTCGACGCCAGGCGATCCCCAGCATCACGGTCACCGCGGTTGCAAATAGCAGGATGACCGGTGTCAGTGCCATCAGGTGGGTGGTAGTCAGAGTCATTGCACCACCCCCGTCAACAGTGTTGCCGGGGCATGTGACAGCGCGACACTGAAGAGCTTCTGGATTTCATCCATGGTCGCGCCGGTAACATCCAGTAACGGCTGGGGATACAGCCCGAACAGCAATACCAGCACCAGCACCACCATCATCATCACGAACTCCCGGGTGTCCAGTCCGCCCAGGCGAACTTCGCCCCTGGTGGGTCCGTAATAGACCCGCTGCATCAGTAGCAGGGAGTAAATAGCGGCCAGCACCATGCCGGTAGTGGCGATCATTACCGTGACCGGAGCCACCGGGAAGGTACCGAACAGAATCATGAATTCGCCCGCGAAATTAGCGGTACCGGGCATCCCGAGGGACGCCGCGACAAAGAACAGGGAGAAACCGGGCAGACTACCCAGACGACCCCAGAGTCCTCCCATCCGGTTCATGTCGCGGGTGTAGAGGCGTTCATAGACCTGGCCACTGATGATGAACAGTCCGGCAGCGGAAAACGCATGGGCCACCATCAGCAGCACCACCCCCTGCAGAGCCAGAGCTGATCCGGAATAGATGCCAATCAACACCACGCCCATATGGGAAATACTGGTGTAGGCGATCAGCCGCTTGATGTCCTGTTGACCGCAGGCCAGTATCGCACCGTAGACAATACCCACCAGACCCAGCGCCATGGCAACCGGCGCAAACAACGCGGACGCATCGGGGAAAAGCGGCAGCGCAAAGCGTAACATGCCGTAGGCGGCGGTTTTGAGAAGGATGCCAGCCAGGTCTACGCTACCCGCCGTCGGCGCCTGGGCATGGGCATCCGGCAACCAGCCATGAAGCGGCACCACCGGCAACTTGACCGCAAACGCGATAAAGAAACCCATCATCAGCCAGAACGCCAACTCCGGTGACAACCGGGTGTTAAGGAGGTCTCCGTAGCTGAAGGAATAGACTCCCGTGGCGGCATGGTGCGCAAAAACCAGCCCCAGAATCGACACCAGCATCAACAGGCCGCTGGCCTGGGTGTAGATGAAAAACTTGATGGCCGCGCGGATACGGGTTCTGCCCTCCGAGCCGCTGTGCCCCCAGAGCGCAATCAGGAAATACATGGGCACCAGCATCATTTCCCAGAAAAAGAAGAAGAGAAACAGATCAATGGCCAGGAAGACCCCGATCACACCACCCAGAATCCACAACAGGTTGAGGTGAAAAAAACCGACCCGGTGAGAGATTTCCTTCCAGGAACAGACCACGGCCAGGGTGCCAAGAAAGCCGGTCAGCGCAATCAACACCAGCGACAGGCCGTCCAGCGCCAGATGAACGTCGATACCAAACCGGGGAATCCACGCCCGGCGCCACTCGATCGCCCAGCGCACGGCACCGGAATCAACCGTCAGCGTCGGCAGGTGGTAGTCACCGTCCAGCCACAAAACCAGGGTGATCAGCAGGACCAGGGACATGGTGATCAAGGCGATCCACCGGGGCGCCTTGTCGCCCCAGCGATCCGCTTGCCAGCACAGCAGGCCCCCGATAAACGGGATCAGGATAATCCACGGCAGCATCATAAGCGCTGACCTTCCCGTCCGGTTTGCCGACTCACGATGTCCTGCATACGCACTGTCCTCATCTCAGCTTGGGTCCTTATCAATCAGTCAGTATGAACACCGGTTCGTTACAGGCCAAAGGCCAGCACCAGCATAATCACGGTCGCACCCAGCACCATTGAGGTGGCGTAGGTACGCACCCGTCCGGTCTGGGTTTTGCTGAGCACCAGGTTCAGCAATCGGGCAATGCCGGCCAGCAGGTTGAAGAAACCATCAATCAGATCGTTTTTGAGCCAGCGCATCAAAGCCCGGTATGGCCTGACCAGCAGCGCATCAAAAATGGCGTCAAACCCCCAGGCCGCATTCCACAGAGTCCACAGGCGGATACCCCAGGGCCGGGTGACCTGGCGCGCCAGCCAGTCCCGGCGGAAGATGAACAGCCAGGCACCAATGGCAACACCACTCAGGGCCGTGGCCGACGCCATCAGTTCAAGCATGGTTTGACCGGCCTCGACGCCCTCCCCCGGGCTGCCCGGCAGCACCGACTCCAGCGGCGGGTGTATCCAGGCACCGAGGAACGTCGACAGGATCGCCAGAACAACCAGCGGAAGGCCATGCCGAAGCCCTCTGCCCGGCTCCGCGTTGCGGGCATTGTCGCTCTTCATGGCGCCGTGGAAGGTGCCGATGATCAGCCTCAGCGTATACAGTGACGTCAGGAAGGCTCCCACCAGGCCTGCAACCATAAAGCCCTGATGGCCTGACGCCAGCGCCTGCCAGAGAATTTCATCCTTGCTGTAGAAGCCCGCCGTCACCAGCGGCAAGGCAGCCAGGGCAGACCCGCCGATCACAAAACCGCCGTAGGCAAGCGGCAAACGGCGCCACAGACCGCCCAGGCGACGAATGTCCTGCTCATGGTGGCAACTGACGATTACGGCGCCGGCAGACAGGAACAACAAGGCCTTGAAAAATGCATGAATCATCAGATGGAAAATGGCGGCGTTAAAGGCACCGGCGCCCAGTGCCAGAAACATATAGCCAATCTGGCTCATGGTGGAGTAGGCCAGAATACGCTTGATGTCCGTCTGGGCCAGTGCCGCAAACCCGGCCATCAACAGGGTCACCGCACCGATCAGGCCCACCAGCCAAAGCACATCCGGCGCCAGTTCGAAAACACCGTACAGCCGTGCTATCAGATAAACGCCCGCCGTCACCATGGTCGCCGCATGAATCAGCGCAGACACCGGAGTCGGGCCGGCCATGGCATCTGCCAGCCAGGTATGCAATGGCAACTGGGCCGACTTGCCCAGGGCGCCGCCAAGCAACAACAGGGCAGCCAGTTCGGCGGTGGTGCTGCCACTGGCCCATACCTCGGGCGCACGCTCCAGAATCCGGGCAATGTTCAGGGTGCCCAGCTCGCGGAAAATCAGGAACAGACCAATGGCCAGGAACACGTCGCCGATACGGGTAACGATGAACGCCTTGAACGCCGCCCAGCCATTCTCGGCATGCTGATAGTAGTAGCCGATGAGCAGATAGCTGCAAAGGCCAACCCCTTCCCAGCCCAGAAACAGCATCAGCAGATTGTCGCCCAGCACCAGCAGGATCATGCTGAAGACGAACAGGTTCATGTAGGCGAAGAACCGCGTCACCCCCTCTTCGCCACGCATGTACCAGGCCGCAAACAGGTGAATCAGAAAGCCAACCCCGGTAATGATGCCCAGCATGGTCAGTGACAGACCATCCAGAGCCAGACCGATGGTCGGCTGGAAGTCTCCCACGTGGATCCAGGTCCACAGGGTCTCTGTGCGGGCGGCAGCACCAGGATCAAAGCCAAGGCTGAGCGCGAGCGTCACCAGAGCGGCAAGCCCCACGCTTACCACACCCACAAAGGCACTGGCCGGCTCACTCAGGCGACCACAGGACAACGACAGAATCAGTGTTCCGAGCAGCGGCAGCAGAAACGTCAACGGGAGCAGCAACGATACATCCATCATCCGTGCATCCTGCTGGCTTTATCCAGATCCAGCGCACCGAACCGCTGAAACAGTTGAATGAGCAGGGCCAGACCAACGCTGGCTTCAGCCGCCGCCAGGGTGATCACCAACAGGTACATGACCTGTCCGTCGGGCTGACCCCAGGCGGTGCCGGCAACAATGAAAGCCAGCCCTGCAGCGTTCAGCATGATCTCCAGGCTCATCAGCACAAACAGCATGTTGCGCCGGAACATCAACCCGGCCAGCCCGAGCACGAACAATATGGCGGCCAGCGCAAGGCCATGCTCCATCGGTATCCCTGTCACCGCTCACCTCCCGCTTTCTGATCATGACTGCCCTTCCCGGCCGTGCGGCCCACGTGCGATGCAGTCACCAGGGCTGCCAGCAACAGCATGGCCGCCAGTTCCACCACCAGAAGCCAGGGTCCGAACAGTGTCATGCCCACCGCCTTCGCGGTCGTGATCTCACCCTGAATGGTCATTCCGCTGTCGCCGTCCCACATCTGTGTCAACAAAACGACCAGCAGTACCGCCGACAACAGAGCGGGGCCGACCCAGATTCGCGGTTTCAGCCAGCGACGCTCCTGAACCGCGGCCGTTTTCCCCACGTTCAGCATCATCACCACAAACACGAACAGCACCATGATGGCCCCGGCATAAACGATAATTTCCAGCGCCCCGGCAAACGGCGCCCCCAAGGCGAAAAACACCATCGCCACGGCGATCAGCGATATCACCAGATACAGCAGCGCGTGGACCGCATTGGTCCCGGTGACCACCCCCAGGGTGGCCAGAATGGCCACCAGTCCACAAAGATAAAACGCAAGTTCCATAGGTCGTGTCCGCTATTCGGGTCTGACGGTTTAATGGTTCAGGGCAACAGCGACTTGACGTTAATCGGCTCGTGCTCGCTCTGCGCCTTGCCCTTGTCCTTGCCGGCAATGGCCATACCGGCCACCTTGTAAAAGTGATAATCGTGATCCTTGCCGGGTCCGTTGATCAACAGATCCTCTTTTTCATAAACCAGTTCCTGCCGACGGTACTCGCCGAGCTCAAAATCGGGGGTCAACTGAATGGCCGATGTGGGACAGGCCTCTTCACACATGCCGCAGAATATACAGCGGGAAAAGTTGATCCTGAAAAACTCCGGATACCAGCGACCGTCGTCCTTTTCACCCTTCTGTAAAGAGATGCAATCCACCGGACAGGCCACCGCACAAAGGTTACAGGCGACGCAGCGCTCTTCGCCGTCCGGGTCCCGGGTCAGCACGATACGGCCACGATACCGAGGCGACAGATAGACCGACTCTTCCGGATAGTTCAGGGTCGCCCGCTTGCGAAACGAGTGCATGAACACCATGCCGATCGTTCGCAACAGCGACCAGGTTCCGGTAAACAGCCATTTAAGCATGTCAGACCTCTCCTTCAGGCGGACGTATTCAGCAGAATCACCGCGCCGGTGACCAACAGGTTAATCAACGTCAGCGGCAGGCAGATCCGCCAGCCGAAACTCATCACCCGGTCGTAGCGCGGTCTCGGCAACGACGCCCGCAACAGAATGAACAACACCAGGAACACGCCGGTCTTGATCGCAAACCAGAGAATCGGTGGTAACCACGGTCCCTGCCAGCCGCCAAAGAACAGTGTCACGATCAGGGCCGAAACCAACACCATACCGACATACTCTCCGATGAAGAACATCCCGAACTTCATGCTTGAGTACTCTACATGGTAGCCGTCTGCCAGTTCCTGCTCAGCTTCCGGCTGATCAAACGGGTGGCGGTGTGTCACGGCGATTCCGGCAATCAGGAACGTACAGAAACCGAAAAACTGGGGCACGATAAACCAGAGATCAGCTTGCGCGGCGACGATATCGCGCATGTTGAACGAACCCGTCGTCGCCACAACGCCCATCAGCGCCAGCCCCATGAACACCTCATAGGACAGGGTCTGGGCGGATGCCCGCATGGCACCGATCAGGGCGTATTTGTTACCACTGGCCCAGCCACCGAACAGAACGGCGTACACATTGATGCCAGCCATGGCAAAGAAAAACAGCAGCCCGATATACAGGTCAGCGACGCCCCAGCCGGGGGTTATCGGAATGATCATGAACGACAGCAGCAGCGATGCCATGGCGATCGACGGCGCCAGAACAAACAATCGCCGATCCGCAAAGGGTGGAATCCAGTCTTCCTTGAAGAAAATCTTGATCATGTCAGCGACCAGCTGCAGTGAGCCGAAAGGGCCAACCCGATTGGGACCATAACGATCCTGCCAAAGACCCAGAAGCCGACGTTCCACCACCGTCATCACCGCCCCGATCAGTACCGCCGCCAGCAGAATAACAATTGCCTGGGCAATGGCGATCAGGGTGGCAGCAACCTGGGGAGTCAACCAGCTCATGACCGTGCCTCCTGACGAGTGACTGACGCACCGGCACCACCAAACAGCCAGGGGCCCGCCCCGGCCGGCACGCCGATCAGGCCGTTCACCAGACTCGGATCGAGCCGCAGCGGCAGATTCAGTCGCTGGCCGGCAAACGACAGCACCAGTTCATCGCCGTCGCTCACCTGCAACTGTTCCGCCGACCCCGGCGACAGGGTAATGGCCGCCGGCGCGGCCCGTTCATTGATAGGCGCGGCTCGCGAGGAGGTCTCCTCACCGCCGAACAGTCGCGGCAACACCAGCAACTGCCATTGATCCGTCTCAACGGTGACCGCGGCCGGAATCTCGCGCCCGTAGTCATAGGCCCCCGGCTCATAAGCCAGCAGTCTTACTCCGGGATCCCCGGCGCGCAGGTGACCGCCCACTTCATCCGTGAACTTGTTCCAGGCCTGGGGCGAGTTCCAGCCAGGTGCCCAGGCAAAAGCAACGTCGCGACGAGGCTGGTCAAACCCGTTGTAGCCTTCCATGGAGAATGCGAAGGGGGTATCCGCATCCTGGGGCGTGCGCGGCTCACTGACCGCCAGGTTGGCCCGCATCGATGTGCGGCCGCTGTAGCGGTGAGGCTCGCGCGCAAGTTTCACCCCGTGAACCCGGTAATCCGAGCCCGCGGAGGCGTTAACAATCGCCGCCAGTTGCGGATAGGCGTTGGCACAGGCCCGGGTCACCGCATCCAGATCGATATCCGCAGACGGGTAACGTTCGCGGCTGATTCGCAGCGCGTGCAACCAGCGCCAGCTTTCGTGGATTCGGGTTTGCGGTCGGATATAGGACGAGTCATACACCTGGAAGAAGCGCTGGGCGCGGCCTTCCAGGCTGACCAGCGTTCCGTCGCCTTCGGCGAAACTGGCGGCCGGCAGAACCAGGTTTGCCCGCTGCAGGGTTTCGGTACGCTGATGATCCATCACTATGATGGTCTCGGCCTGATCCAGTGCCCGGTGCACGGTCTCGGCCGGAAGACGCTGGGTCGGATCGTTCTCCAGGATCACCACCGCATCGGCGCGGTGCTCCTGCAGTTCACCCAATGCCCACTCCAGAGGCTGGCCGCCGATCATCGCCAGGCCGGTGCTGTTGGCTTCCCGCCGGACCAGCAGGAGGCCGCCCGTACGGGCGCGACGGGCCAGTGCGCGGGCAACGTTGCCTGCCGCGTGGAGAACCGCCAGCGACCCCAGCGAGCCGCCACTGACAACCAGCGGCCGCCGGGCACTCAGCAAGGCATCGGCAATCTGACGGGCGGCGGCCTCGGTGTGTTCATCCAGGTCGTCAACCGCGGGCGCCGCCGGGTCAATCAGGTGGGCCACGGCAAAGCCGAGGCGGGCAATATCGTCCGGCGCCAGCGTCCAGCTGACGCGGGCAATTTCATCCAGCCCGGTCGAGGTCGGATAGGCACTGAACAGCGGGTGATACTGGTCCTGGCCCAGTTTTTTGACCGCTTCGGCGTTCCAGCCCGGCACCTGTCGCCCGGCCGCAATGTCTTCGCGCCTCGCCAGCACCGCCTGCCGGACAGACAGCCCGATCCGGGCAGCGCTCTGGATCAGGTCTTCACCCAGCACGAACACCGCATCGTGAGACTCTACATCCCGCAGGGTGGGTGTCTCCAGACCTGAGGTCTGATTCAGTCGGGCCATCAGGTCAAGGCACGCCTGTTCATGGGCGTTGATACCGGTAGAGAAGTTGTCAGCGCCAACCAGCTCTCGCAGTTGATGATTGCTTTCCAGGCTTGCCCGTGGCGACCCGATACCGATCACGCGGCGGGCTGACCGCAGCAAATCACCACCCCGATCCAGCGCTGCATCGACATCCAGGGAGACACTGTCTTCGCCGCGCCGACTCCGCCATTCCGGCTGCAACGGCCGATCCTGCCGGTTCACGTAGCCGTAGCCGAAGCGGCCCCGGTCGCAGAGGAAATAGCGGTTCACATCACCGTGATAGCGGTTTTCGATACGCCGGATCTGACCATAGCGCTCACCCGGGCTGATGTTACAGCCGACGGCACACTGATGACACACGCTCGGAGCGAACTGCAGGTCCCATTTGCGGGTATACTGCTCCGAATGGGTCTGGTCGGTGAAGACACCGGTGGGACAGACCTCGGTCAGGTTGCCGGCAAACTCGCTCTCCAGCATGCCCTCTTCGTGACGGCCAAAGTAAACGTTATCGTTGGCACCAAAAGCGCCGAGATCCTTGCCGCCAGCGTAGTCGTCATAGAACCGCACGCACCGATAACAGGTGATGCACCGGTTCATTTCATGGGCGACGAAGGGGCCAAGGTACTGATTGCGGTGGGTGCGTTTGTCGAAGCGATACCGGCGCCGGTCATGGCCGGTCATCATGGTCATGTCCTGAAGATGGCAGTGACCCCCTTCCTCACAAACCGGGCAGTCATGAGGGTGGCTGATCATCAGCCATTCAATGACGCTGGCCCGGAACTCCCTGGCTTCGTCATCATCAATGGAAATCCGGGTGTTGTCGGTCGTCGGCGTCATGCAGGACATCACCAGCGAGCCACGGGTATCATTTTCGTCGCGGTATTGTTTGACGGCGCACTGACGGCAGGCACCGACGCTGCCCATGGCCGGGTGCCAGCAGAAGTAGGGTATGTCGAGCCCCAGCGACAGGCAGGCGTGGAGCAGATTGTCCCCGCCTTCAACGTCGTAACTCTGACCGTCTACGTGAATTGTCGCCATACCGCCCTCTTACCTCATTCTGAATACCGGTAATGTCACTTGTTCAAATACCGATGAAGTCTCTTTCTCAAATACCGACAAGGTCCCCTTTCCACAATCGGCCGGGTCAAATCGGATGGGCAGACCCGCTCCTGGCTTCCACCGCCGGTGCCCTTACCCCCTGCTCGAACTCGTCGCGGAAATAACGCAGGGCACTCTCCAGAGGCATCGCCGCCCCGGGCGCATGGGCACAGAAGGTTTTACCCGGCCCCAGGTCGTTGGCGAGCTTGTCGAGCATCTCGATATCACCCTGCTCGCCCGCGCCCTGCTCCAGCGCGCGCAGCAGTTTTACGGTCCAGGGCAGACCGTCGCGACAGGGCGTACACCAGCCGCAGGATTCCCGGGCGAAAAAGGCCTCCAGGTTGCGCATCAGTGACACCACGCTCTGTTGGTGTGAGACCACGGCAATCAGCCCCGTACCCAAGCGGCTGCCGGCCTTGCCTATGGAATCAAAGTCGAGCGGCAGTTCCAGGTGTTCAGGCAGCATAAAGCCGGTACTGCCTCCGCCCGGCAGCCAGGTTTTCAGGGTGTGGCCAGCTTTCATCCCCCCCGCCAGGTCAAACAGTTCCCGGCCGGTGGTGCCCATCGGCAGCTCCCAGAGCCCGGTCTGCCGGGCCAGACCGGACACCCCGTAAAGCTTGGTGCCGCCATCATTGCTGCGATCGCCCGACAGATCCCGATACCACTGCGCGCCATGCTGCAGGATTGCCGGCACGTTACACAGGGTCTCCACATTGTTGACCACCGTCGGTTTTCCCCAGGCGCCGGACTGTCCGGGGAACGGGGGCTTGGCTCGGGGATTGGCGCGATAGCCCTCGAGGGAGTTAATCAGCGCGGTTTCCTCACCGCAGATATAGCGCCCGGCCCCGGTATGGAGCACGATATCGAAATCGAAGCCGCTGCCGGCGACATCGTTGCCCAGCCAGCCAGCAGCGCGGGCCTCGTCCAGGGCCTGACTGACGGCCCGGGCCGCCTCGATGTATTCACCACGAAGGAAAATATAGCCAAGCCGGGAATTGTTGGCATAGCCGGCCAGGATCATGCCCTCGATCAGCAGATGGGGTTGCTGTTCGAGCAAAAGGCGATCCTTGAAGGTGCCCGGCTCCATCTCATCGGCGTTACAGATCAGATAGCCACGGGGGTACTCCTCGCCCTTCAGCGTCAGGCTCCACTTGACCCCGGCCGAGAAACCACCGCCTCCACGCCCCCGGAGGTTGGCCTCTTTCATGACGCTGATGACATCGTTCTGACTGAGCCGGGACAGGGTCTCGCTCACCGCCGTATAACCGGATTTGGCACGATAGTCGTCGATGCCGATCAGCGCACCATCGTCCCGCAGTCGCCAGGTCAACGGATGGGTTTCAGCCTTGCGCTCCGCGGCAGGCTGACGCAGTTGGCAACGGTAGCGTTGAGCGTGTGCATGGTTGCTCATGAATACGCCTCCAGCAAACCAGACAGGTCCTCAGGCGCGACCGGTCCGTAGGTGTCCTCGCCAATCATCATCGCCGGGCCCCGGTCACAGGCACCCAGGCAGCAAACGGGCAACAGTGTGAAGCGGCCATCGGCGCTGGTTTCGCCGTACCCGATACCCAGCTGTTCGACCAGCGCCTCGCGCAACGCATCATAACCGGTCAGAAAGCAGGAACTGCTGTCACACAGCAGAATCACATGCCGGCCCACCGGCTGACGAAATATCAGACTGTAGAAGGTGGCTACACCCTCCACACTCGCCGTTGCGATGCCCAGCGCACTGGCGATGGCGGGGATCGCCCCGTCCGGAACCCAGCCGTGGCGGCGCTGCACGATTTTCAGCGCTTCAATACACGCCGCCTGTGGCTGCTCGAAGTGGCCACACTCATGCTCGATGGCCGCCAGGTCATCCGGGTGTATCCGGAAGCCATCACTGGCGATCGTCTGTGAGGGATCGAAGGTGCCTGTGTCGTTAGTCATCAGCGGTCCACATCAGCCATAACAAAATCAATACTGCCCAGATGCGCGATCAGGTCGGGTACAAAGCCGCCTCGCATCAGTGACGGAATCTGCTGCAGGTGCGGGAAACTGGGCGTACGGATTCGGGTCCGGTAGCTCATGGTGTTGCCGTCGCTGGTCAGGTAGTAGCTGTTGATCCCCTTGGTCGCCTCGATCATCTGCATGGATTCATTGGATTTGAGCACCGGGCCCCAGGATACCTGCAGGAAGTGTGTAATCAGCGTTTCAATGTGCTGCAACATGCGTTCGCGCGGCGGGGGCGTGGTCAGCGGATGGTCGGCCTTGTAGTCGCCGGCGGGCATGTTGTTGACGCACTGCTGGATAATACGAAGGCTCTGGCGCATTTCATCAATGCGTAACTGGCCCCGGTCAAACACATCGCCGTTGTGACCCAGCGGCACCTCGAAGTCAAAGTTCTGGTAACCGGAATAGGGCCGCTTCTTGCGTAGGTCAAAGTCACACCCGGTGGCACGCAGATTCGGCCCGGTAACGCCCCAGGTCAGGGCATCATCGGTCGTGAAAGCGGCAATGTGTTTGGTGCGCTCTTTGACGATCGCGTTCTCCATCATCGCCTTCTCATATTCCCTGAGGCGCGCTGGCATCCAGTCCAGGAATCCCTGCATCAAGCGGTCCCAGCCCCGGGGAAGATCCTGCATGACCCCGCCAATACGGTACCAGGCCGGGTGCATCCGGAAGCCGGTGATGCCCTCAATCACCTCGTAGGCCTTCTGGCGATCGGTAAAGGTGAAGAAAACCGGCGTCATCGCCCCGAGATCCTGCAGATAGGTACCGAGAAACAGCAGGTGACTGCTGATCCGGAACAGCTCCGCCATCATGACGCGGATAGTCTCGACACGCGCTGGCACCTGAATGCCCGCCAGCTTCTCCACCGCCAGCACATAAGGCAGGTTATTCATCACACCACCGGTGTAATCAATCCGGTCGGTATAGGGAATGAAGCTGTGCCAGGACTGACGCTCCGCCATTTTTTCGGCACCCCGGTGATGATAACCGATGTCCGGCACGCAGTCGATGACCTCCTCACCGTCAAGCTGCAGCACCAGCCGGAACGCGCCGTGCGCCGAGGGGTGGTTCGGCCCCAGGTTGAGGAACATGAACTCACTGCCGTCGCGCTCCCGCTGCATACCCCAGGATTCCGGGTCGAACTTCAACGCCTGCTGTTCCGTATTCTGACCGGCGACGGTCAGCGTGTAAGGATCGAATTCGGTCGCCCGGGCCGGATAATCCTTGCGCAGGGGGTGGCCACTCCAGGTGGGTGGCATCAGAATTCTGGCCAGCCGGGGATGACCGCGAAACTCAACACCGAACATGTCCCAGACTTCCCGCTCGTACCAGTTGGCATTGACGTATACGGCCGTACAACTGGGCAGGCTGGCATCGGATTCGGCCAGGCCGACCTTCAGCATGATGTCGCGGTTGCGGTTGATGGACAGCAGATGATAGAACACCGTGAAATCCGCATCCGGCAATCCGCGCCGGTGGCTGCGGAGCCGTTCATCAATGCAGGACAGATCAAACAGCATCCGGAAGCCATCTGACAGGTCGCGCAGATAGCCCATCACCTTGAGGAGCTTGTCCCGGGCGACCCATAAAACCGGCATGCCGGTCAGCGATGCCTGCTCGCAGGTAATCGCATCACCGAATTGTTGCCGCAACGCTTCAACAATGTCGTCTGGCGCCCGCTTCGCTGCGGCTTCCAATGTTGGTGTACCCACACTCATGATGGTCGCTCAACTCCCGGGGGTTGGTTCTGTTGCAGTCTGGTTAAATGCTGTCGGGGGTGCGCAACTCGGTTGCCTGGATACGCTTGTCCCGCCACTTTTCACGCTGCGAGGGCATTTCAGCCCGGTAAACGCCCTGGTCGCCCACAACCCATGACAGCGGGCGGCGCTCTTCCTGAATCGAATCCTGCAGCAGTTGCAGCCCTTGCAGAAACGCCTCCGGCCGGGGCGGGCAACCGGGAATGTAGACATCCACCGGCAAAAACTTGTCCACGCCCTGTACCACCGAGTAAATATCGTACATGCCACCCGAGTTGGCACATGATCCCATGGAGATAACCCATTTGGGTTCCAGCATCTGGTCATACAACTGCTGGATCACCGGCGCCATCTTGATGAAGCAGGTGCCGGCAATCACCATGAAATCCGCCTGTCGCGGGGAGGCCCGGATAACCTCGGCCCCGAACCGGGCAATATCATGTGGTGAAGTGAACGCTGTGGTCATTTCCACGTAGCAGCATGACAGTCCGAAATTGTAGGGCCAGAGCGAGTTTTTGCGACCCCAGTTCACCGCGGAATGCAGTACATCCTCCAGTCTGCCGGTAAACACGTTGCGCTGAAGCTGCTCCCTGGTGATCTCATCAACACGCTGGCGATCCCCCAGGGGATAGCGAGCGGTGTCGGCGGCCACAGCATCATCAGCACGCGTCAGGGTATAGGACATGCGAATCCTCCTCGGACCAAATACGAAAATCAAAGACCAGACAGCGCTGGCCGGACGTCAGGATGGCCGATTATCGGGAGACAATCCGGTCGGTAACGACCTACTGCTGACGTTTTGGCGCCCAGTCGAGGGCACCGACCCGGCTATCGTAGAACAGGCCGGCGAGCAGAATCACAATAAAAACTGCTGCGCCCCAGAAACCGCTCCAGCCCACCTCGCGAACAGACGCCGACCAGGCAAACAGAAATGCGGCCTCAATGTCGAAGATCACGAACAACATCGCAACCAGATAAAATTTTATGGAAAAACGCTGGCGCGCCGATCCGGCACCGACAATGCCTGACTCAAATGGCAGAGTCTTGCTACGGCCCTGACTGCGACCCCCAAGCAGGCTGGAAGCGACCATCATGAACGCACACAGACCAATGACCGCGACAACGAACAGGCCTGTTGCCCAGTGCTGTGCGAGAACTTCGTTGACGGCCTGACTCATACACTCCACCCATTAAGTGACCGGGGTGGTGATCCCGGTTTCAACACGCCCCAAAAGCCTAGCAGCCCAGTGTACCGGACGCTAGTGAGCTTTCTTAGTCCATTGGTCTGACAGCATGATACCAGACTGCGCCCAAAGAGCGCAGCGTCAACGATAGCGGTAACACCACTGGAATTATTACAGAATTACCATGTTTTGAACGTAGCCGGGACGATCGCAGCAAGCATGGGTACAAACATCGGTCATGGGTACAAACATCGGTCGCCCCTCCCCCTTGAATCCACACAAATCAACTTCAAGTATGAGTTGTGACCGCGGAAAGCGCTGATCAATTCCCCGGGCTTATCCGGGCGACACGCGGGGGATTGCCCATGGCACGCCACCGCTGGGCTGGGCGCGCAAGTGAGTCGCCGCCCGTTCAGGCAATCAGGAGGATGCACTCATGACCGATCGATTTGATCCGTTTCCAACACGATTGAAAGATTACCACCAACCCTTTGGACGCCTTGATCCGATTGTACACGCCCGCAACCAGCGGCGCTGGGACGGCCCGCTGGATGAAGTGGCTCTTTCCCGCTACGAACGCGACGGTTTCCTCTGGTTTGACGGATTCTTCTCTCATGAAAGCGTCCTGCCATTTTTCCAGGAACTCCGCGAGATGGCCGAGGACGAGTCACTGATGCGCTCGGAGCAGGTCATCACCGATCCCCGTAGTGGCGCTATCCGGTCCGTCTTTGGCATGCACGAACTGTCTGAACATTTCGACAAACTGACCCGCGACCCCCGCATCCTGGGCATGGTCCGCCAGTTGCTGGGAAGCGAAGTCTACATTCACCAGTCACGCATTAACGACAAGTTCGGTTTTGAAGGCAGCGGATTCAACTGGCACTCTGACTTTGAAACCTGGCATGCGGAGGACGGTATGCCGCGTATGCGTGCGGTCAGCGCGTCATTAATGCTGACCGACAACAACGAGTTCAACGGTCCGCTGATGCTCATTCCGGGTTCCCATCATCACTTTGTACCCTGTGTTGGCGAAACTCCGGAGCAAAACTGGAAAGACTCACTCAAAAGCCAGCGGCTCGGGGTTCCTGATAAAAAAGCCCTGGCAACCCTGGCCAACCGCGGTGGCATACAGGCACCGAAAGGCCCGGCAGGATCGTTGCTGCTGTTCGAATGCAACACCTTGCACGCCTCCAACGAGAACATGTCGCCCTGGCCGCGTTCTAACCTGTTCTTTGTCTACAACAGCGTTGACAACCAGCTTGAGTCGCCTTTTGCGGCACCGTCACCGCGACCTGAACACCTGGGAGCGCGGAAAAAAACGGCGCCGTTGACCATGTACGATGACTTCCCGGAACTGTCACAGCAGGGCGTCAGCCCACTGCGGTAGCCTGTCGAACTCAGGGCTGACCGAAACAAGCAATCACCCTGCAATCAGGCCCGGCTTCTGGAACAGGGCGACGTCCTTGACCGGAATGATCATGGACCAGCCCCAATGCCGGGCCATCCAGGCCAGTGTTGCCTGCCGGTAGAAGACGACGTGGGTCGGGTCCCGACGATAATGCCAGTTTGCGAAACGTGAGTCATCGGTCTGAAAGCAGGTCATCACCGCCAGCCAACCGCCCGGTTTCAGCAGCGAATTCAGCAGGACCAGCGTGGCGGACGGATCATGCAGGTGCTCCAATACCTCAGTGGCGGTCACAAAATCGTAAGTGCCCGCCAGCACGGCACGGTCGGGGTAATAGATCGGATCGTAGAGCGCCATGGAGTGACCCTCTACCGCCAGCATCTGCGCCAGTGCCGGCCCCGGCCCGCAGCCGAAATCGAGGCCGGAGGACCGGTCTGGCAGGCGTTCCTGCAACGGATCCAGCAACTTGCTCAGAAAACGCCGATAACCGGCGTCGTCCGGGTTGTTGTCATGCAGGTCGTAGACCGCTTTCTCGGCCATCCGATCAGGCCAACTGGCCGGGTCCATCAGCGTGGCTTCACAGCGCTGACAGCGCCAGTAGTCCACACCGCCGACCGTCACCAGAAACACCCGTGGCCGGGCCCGACAGACCGTACACGGGATATTGCGACCGACACAACCGTAAGTGGTATGGGCACTGGCCTCGGGTTCCGGACCTCGCGGAGTGTGCATCATTCACCGTTTCTTTGATTCAGGGGACGGGTAAGCTTAAAGCGCTGGCAGCATTGATGATAGCGCGACCTCCTGATCCAGAAAGGAAACGGCCACCCTCCTCCGTCTGCCAACCCGCATCGGGGCAACCAACGGCCGGTGTCGTTGCCGGCCAGTGCGCCGTCAGTCTGCCTGCAACGCCCCGATCAGCGCCCCGAGGAACCGCGCGGCCTCACCGCCGGTCGCTGCGCGGTGATCAAAGGTGACGGACAGCGGCAGAATGCGGCGAATCGCCATTTTATTCTCGTGCGGGACCACTTTCTGGCGAATCGTGCCAGCGCCCACAATGGTTACCTGGGGCGGCGTCACAACGGGACTGGCGTACTGACCGGACAGGGTGCCGAAATTCGACAGCGTGATGGTCGCGCCCTGCATTTCCGCCGGCGGAATGGTGCGAGCCGCCACAGCCTTACGGAGGTTCTCCAGACCTTTGCGAAGATCCTTGCCACCACGGTTGCCGATGTCCCGCAGTACCGGCACAAACAACCCCTCGGTCGTGTCCACCGCTATGCCCACATGCACCTCATCGAGCAACCGGCGGCTGAGATTGTCGCCGTCAAACCAGGCGTTCATCGCCGGCGAGTGCTCACAGGCTGTCGCGATCGCCTGAACCAGTCGCATGGTAATATCGGTCCCGGACGGCCAGTGATCGATGTCGGCATCCTCGAAAATCGATACCGGGACCACCTGGGCGTGGGCTATCGCCATATTTCTGGCCATGGTCCGGCGCACACCGCGGAGCGATTCGGCATCGCCCAGCGTTTTCTGATGACTGGCCTGCCGGTGCACGTCATCATTGGTGATCAGCCCACCGGGGCCACTGCCCTGAATGGTTTCCAGGTTGACACCCAGCCGCTCGGCCAGCGCACGCACCCCCGGCGTGGCCCGATGGTGCCGGGCCTGGCGACTGGAGGCTGCCGCGCCAATGATAAAGCCCTCCTCGCCGGCGCCCTCGTCGGCTTTCTCAAGCTCGCCAACGACGGTGCCGCTGTCCTCGTCTTCTCCCTCGAAGGCCAGCAGTGGTTGGCCGGTATGAACAATATCGCCGGCTGCACCGAATAACCTGGCCACCACTCCGGGCCAGGGAGACGGTACCTCGACAATGGCCTTGGCGGTTTCCACGGAGACCACCACCTGGTCCACCTCGACGGTGTCGCCGACCTTGACCCGCCATTCGACAATCTCCGCTTCCGGCAATCCCTCGCCCAGATCGGGCAGTCTGAAATGTTTCATAGCGCGATCACCTGTTCCACGGCATGAATGATATCGGCTACGCCGGGCAGATAGGCCTGCTCGTTACGGTAATACGGCATAACGGTATCAAAACCGGTCACCCGGACGATGGGTGCCTGCAGATCCAGAAAAGCCTGCTCCGCCAGCGTGGCCGCGATTTCGGCGCCGACCCCACCGCTCCGGCAGGCTTCGTGCACGATCACCGCCCGTCCGGTTTTGGTAACGGAGCAGATCAGGGTTTCCCGGTCGAGGGGGTTGAGCGTCGCCACGTCGATCACCTCGGCCGACACACCCTGCCCGGTCAGTTCCCGCGCCGCCTGCAGGGTTTCCTGAACCAGCGCACCCCAGGTAATCAGCGTGACATCGTCGCCTTCACGCAGGGTAAAGCAGGTATCCAGGGGCAGCGCCTCACCGTCGTCTTCCACCGTTTGGGTCAACGCCCGATAGATGCGCTTGGGCTCCAGGAACAGCACCGGATCCGGATCCCGGATAGCCGCCAGCAGTAATCCGTAGGCCCGTTGGGGCGAACTGGGAACAACCACCCGCAGGCCGGGAATGTGAGCAAACAGGGCTTCGGTGCTTTCGCTGTGATGTTCCGGCGCATGAATGCCGCCGCCGAACGGTGCCCGGTAGACCAGGGGACAGGACAGACGGCCCCGGGTACGATTGCGCATGCGGGCGGCGTGACTGACAATCTGTTCCATGCCGGCATAGATAAAGCCCATGAACTGGAACTCGGCAACCGGCCTGAGCCCCTGGGTTGCCATGCCGATAGCCGTCCCGGCGATCAGCGCCTCAGCCAACGGGGTGTCCAGTACGCGCTTGTAGCCGAACCGTTCCTTGAGCCCGACAGTCGCCCGGAAAACGCCGCCGTTGGTCGCCACGTCCTCGCCCATCACCACCACCGTGTCGTCATTGGCCATTTCCCGGGCCAGTGCCAGATTAACGGCTTCCACCAGAGTGACATCGGTCATAGGTCACCCCCGGATTTCTCCTGCGTCCGGGCCAGTTGCTCCCGCTGCGCCTGCAATGCCGGTGGCAGGGTGGCGAACAGGCTGTCGATCATTGCCGTAGGCGGCTCCGGAGGCGTCTTCAGATAGGCAGCCACGGCCGAGTCGACCCGGCTTTTGCAGTCTGCCTGCAGGCGCTGCTCCCGGGTCGCGCTCCACAATCCGGCTTGATGCAGATAGCTCTGGGTGCGTTTGACGCCTTCGCGGGCCCACGCAGCTTTGAGTTCCTCAGCATCCCGGTAGCGGGTGGAATCGTCAGCAGTGGTGTGATCGCCCAGGCGATAGGTTAACGCTTCAATAACGCTGGCGCCCTTTCCCGCTCGGGCCCGCGTAATGGCCCGGGTAAGCGCATCACTGATCGCGAAGTAATCATTACCATCGACAATCACGGCAGGCAGGCCGGCACCGATGGCCTTCTGGGCCATGGTCTCGGACCCGGACTGTAACCGTCGGGGCGTGGAGATCGCCCACTGATTGTTCTGGATGATAAACACCACCGGCAGTTGCCAGGCGCCAGCCAGGTTCAGGCTCTCGAGAAAATCACCCTTGGAAGTGGCGCCATCACCGACCGAGCAGGCCACCACGCGATGCTGGTTGCGGATTCGGAAGGCGGATGCAACGCCCACCGCGTGGCAGCACTGGGTGGCAATGGGAACGGCGACCGGCAGATCCTCGGCGCAGTGCTCAAAAGCGCTCCCGCGCTCGTCACCCCCCCAGTACAACAGCATTTCCGTGAGGCTGACGCCGCGCAGTATCTGGGCCGCCTGGTCCCGATAATAAGGCACCAACACATCGGTCGGGTCGAGGCATTGTCCGATGGCGGTGCCAATAACCTCATGCCCGAGTACCGATGGATAGGTGCCACAATGGCCGGTACGCTGAAGCGCAATGGTTTTATTGTCCAGAGTCCGGCTCAGCACCATGTTACGGTAGGCAGACAGTACCCGCTCGGTATCACTGGCCAGAGCGGGCAGGTCGTTCAGTGGATGGCCCTGGTCATCCAGGAAGCCGCGACTGGACACGGTGAAGTCATAGCGGTCTTTCATCCCGTTTTCCCTTACGCCCCCTCAGCAACCCGCTTTTGGCCGGTGGACGGTGACGTCTGTCGGTGATCGTTTTTCGTGTGGATCACACACGAAGGGAACTGCTCTTTACGGTTTAGACCGCTATGGCGGGAGATTCAAGCACTAATTTATAAGAGCTACCCTTTATAAGAGGTACCCGGGTATAAGAGGTACCCGGGTATAGGAGCTACCCGGGCGGGCATCAGGGTTGCCCATGGCATCATACAACATCATGGCCTGACCCATTGGGGGACGGGTCCGGCCATGACGCCATCGGTGCCCGGGCATTCAGCGGGGCACAAAAGCCCGCAAAATCGCAATCAACTGCCCTGAATACGGAAGCCGGCTTTGATCACGACCTGGAAATGACCCACTTTGCCATCCACCACATGACCACGGGTTTCCTGCACCTCAAACCATTCGATGTTTTTAACGCTTTTACTGCATTCGGCAAGCGCATTATTGATCGCGTCTTCGATGCTGGTGGCGGAGGAACCAACGATTTCCACTTTCTTGTAGACATGATGATCAGACATCGATATCTCCCAATCACAGTGAATTCACCTCCAGTATGGCACAGAGCCCCGGCATCACCCCAAACCCGGGCGTCGCAATGACAGTTTCCGGCCGATCAGCTACATGGACTGCAGGCGGAAAAAAGCAATTTTGTTGATCTCCGCCAGGGCGCGATGAAATTCCTGCTCGGGGGAATTGTTCAGGCGCTCTTCGAACGACGCCAGAATCTCATGCCTGTTACTGCCTTTTACGGCTTTAATAAAGATGAAGCCGAATTTCGCCTTATACGCCTCATTGAGCCGAACAAACTGCGCGAACTCGTCCGGGGTGCATTCCTGAATACCCGCACCTGCCTGCTCGGACGTACTCGAGGCCGTCAGCTCTCCGCGCATCGCCGCTTTACCTGCCAGATCGGGGTGGGCATTTATCAACGCCAACTGGTCGGCCCGATCCGCGTTGAGAAGAATGCTTGAAAACCGCTCGTGAAGGACTTCGATCTCATCAGCCCGTTCATCGATACCCTGATCGTAGGCCCGCTCCGCAACCCATGGCGAATGTTCGTAGATGTCCGCAAAGGCTGCAACAAAGGCCTCACGCCCGAGACCGGATGGCGTTAAAGTTCGAAAACGGGTCATCAGTTTCTCCTGAACTTTTTGAATACGATGTTATCGGCCATGAAGGCCGAATTATTTTATTATATCGTATACAATAAATAGAGGCCACAGCTAGCCGGCTCTCCTGCAACAATCGAAATCAGAAAAACCTCTGATCAAGTCTGTTGGCGATTCTGGCTGGTCCTTCAAACCGGTTTCACGGCGGGGTTTGGCGAACTTGCTGATTGCCTTTCAGGAACACTCAATGCGGAGGCTGGCGTTCAGGGCCAACCTCTGTGCCAGCCCCCTGAATGATTTTCCGCAAAATTTTGCAACCACACCAAAACAAGTACATCTATTTTTTAATACGTTTTGGTGCTTTTTTGTATACAGTTAATACGGAACCATGCTACTATTCTCCAACTTCCCACGACCTGTAACGGGAAGGATGATTCCATTGGAATCATCGAATCTGTCCATTCTGTTACCTCACACACTCGACTTGCCTCAGTGTGTTTTCACCCGCCATCTGGCGGGTTTTTTTTGCTTTCCAGAAATTTCATGCACGGACGAAGGCCCACAAACAGCTTTCCTGGCCGGATCATTTTCGGCCACAGGAGGTTATTTATCGTATACTATGTCAGTAGTAAACTACCTGCCGTCACCACCTCATTCACGAGCTATTATGACCAAACAAAGACGCACCTCCAAAACCCCGAATCTAACCGGAAAAAAACGGTCCGGAGCGACAAATGACACAATTTATGCACACATGTTCGACGCGATTCTTGAGCATCGTCTGGCCCCCGGGACCAAATTGAGCGAGGAAGCATTAGGGGAAATTTTCGGGGTCAGCCGCACGATTATCCGACGAGAACTGTCGCAGTTGGCTCATGAAGGCGTCGTCTCTATTCGCCCCAACCGGGGGGCGATGGTGGCCAGCCCAAGTGCAGAGGAGGCCCGCCAGATTCTTTACGCACGACGTCTGGTTGAGCGTGCTATCACAGAGCTTGCAGTGCAGCAGGTAACTGACGAACAACTCGATGAATTGCGGGCGTTAGTAGCCGAGGAACAGAACTGCTTTGCCCGGGGAGATCGCGGCGCCGGCATTCGCTTGTCAGGCGAGTTTCACCTGAAACTGGCCGAGGCTGCGAACAATGCGCCCTTCATTGGTTTTCAGCGCAGCCTGGTATCGCAGACGTCGCTGATCATTGCTCAATATGAAAAGGGAACCCGTTTCCATTGTTCCTACGACGAGCATAATCAGCTACTTGATGCGATCTCGGCCCGTGACAACGACAAAGCAGTCTCGTTGATGATGCATCATATGGATCATATCGACGAAAAACTGAACTTTGGTGACGACAGCGTAACCAATGACCTGCATGCAGTGTTCTCACACATAGAGGTGGCCCGAAACAAAAAAACCGTTACCAAACAATAACCTCCAGACCCGGGATAGAGGGAACCGCGTTGTCTCCCGAATACCACAATAGACTTAATCAGGTTTCCTTGGGTAACACCAGTATGGCCCGGAAATCATTGACATTGGTGCGAGTCGGGCCGGTTACAATCAGGCCATCAAGCGCCGCGAAAAAACTGTAGGCGTCGTTGCCGGCGAGATACCGTTCCGGATCCAGCTCAAGGGTCTGAGCCCGCAGCCAGTCCTCCGGTCCGAAAATAGCGCCGGCGTTGTCCTCGGAGCCGTCAATACCATCGGTGTCAATGGCTAAAGCGTGGACATCGGGTGCCCCCTGCAGAATCGACATTGCGCCCAGGAGGTATTCAACGTTGCGACCTCCACGCCCTTCACCACGCACGGTGACGCTGGTCTCGCCGCCCGAAAGAATCAATAATGGCTGATTGATTTCGTTTTGAAGTTTCAAAGCCAACGAAGCATGATGACAGCCTAGCTCCCTTGCCTCTCCTTCAAGATCGTCCCCTAACACACAAACACCCACGCCGGCCGCCCTGGCAACCTCCTCAGCCGCGCTGAGCGCATCGCATGCCCTGGCCTGAATGATTGTGCGATCCGGCCCGAATTCCGGCGACTGCGGCTTGGGCGACGTCTCGTCGGTGACCAAATGACGACGCACGGCCTCTGGCACCGGGATGGCATACCGCTCCAATATTGCCAAAGCGTCCCGGGGGGTCGACTCATCCGGCAGGGTGGGGCCCGAGGCAACAAGCGCAGGGTCGTCGCCGGGCACGTCAGAGATCACGTAGGTTGTCACCCGCGCCGGGTGAGCAGCAACAGCCAAACGCCCGCCCTTAATGCGCGAAAGATGGCGCCTGACCGTGTTGATCTCACGAATCGGCGCCCCACAGCGCAACAGCGCTTTGTTGACAGCTTGCTTTTGCTGCAGCGTCAGCCCCGGTGCCGGCAGCGCCATGAGTGCCGAACCTCCACCCGAAATCAGCGCGACGACAAGGTCGTTCGCGGTCAACCCTGCCACCGAATCAAGCATTCGCTGGGCAGCCCTCTCGCCCAATTCATCAGGCATTGGGTGAGAGGCTTCCAATACCTCGATGTGGCGACATTCTGCTCCATGCCCGTAACGGGTGACCACGAGACCGGATATTTCAGCGTCCGGGTACGCATCAAACCATGCCCGTTCGAAGGCCGCGGCCATCGCCGCCGCCGCTTTGCCAGCCCCGATCACGACGGTACGTCCGGACGGGCGTGGCGGTAGCTGGCCAGCCGAAAGCAGCGTATCGGGATGGACGGCGGATACCGCCGTTGCGGCAAGCTGTCTGAGCCAGACATTCGCTTCTGTTGGATGATCAAAGGACAGCGAATTGGATACAGCGTGCATCAGCGGTTCCTCTCGACGGCTGAAAAATAAAGAAACTAGGCTCCGATTTCGTGGTCGGCCAGTTTTTCCAGCGCCCTCACAATGCCTGCGTGATCCCAGTTCGCACCATTGTTGGCTGCGCAGGCCTGGAACAATTGCTGGGCGTTGGCTGTGCCAGGCAACGACAGATCAAGACTGCGCGCACTTTCCAGCGCCAGGTTGAGATCTTTCTGGTGCAGGCGAATACGAAACCCGGGCTCGAAAGTGCGGTTGATCATGCGTTCGCCATGCACGTCGAGTATCTTCGACTGGGCCAGGCCACCCAGCAGGGCCTCACGAACCTTCGTTACGTCAGCCCCCGCCTTTGAGGCGAAAAGCAAACCTTCGGCGACCGCCTGAATTGTCAAGGCGACGACGATCTGGTTGGCGACCTTGCAAATCTGGCCGGCTCCATGATCGCCAATATGGGTAATCGTCTTACCCATGACCTCAAGGACCGGCAGCGCCCGGTTAAAGCCTTCCGCAGAGCCGCCTACCATGATGGTCAGCGTTGCGTTAACAGCGCCACCTTCGCCACCAGACACCGGGGCATCGACGTATTCACCGCCAGCCTCGGTGATTTGCCTGGCAAATTCCCGGGTGGGGATCGGCGCAATGGAGCTCATATCGATGACCAGCGTACCGGGCCGGATGCCCCCAACGACGCCGGCGTCGCCAAGCAAAACCTCCTCAACATCGGGGGTATCCGGCACCATGGTGATGATAATCTCAGCCTGTTCCGCGACCGCCCTGGGGCTATCAACCTCTCTCATGCCTCTGGAGGCAAGACGCTCGTCCAGGGGCCCGTTTTTGACATACGTTACCAGCTCGTGGCCTGCGTCCAGCAGGTGTCCGGCCATCGGCCGCCCCATGATCCCGAGGCCAATAAATCCGATCTTGCTCATAATGTTCTCCTTGCTGATTTTTTTGTTGAATGACCTTATCGCGCGTTATCCAGCCAGCCGAGCCCTTCTCGCGTGGTCGCCGCGGGTTTGTATTCGCAGCCGATCCAGCCCTGATAGCCCAGGCGATCAAGGTGGCCAAACAGGAACGGATAATGGATCTCACCCGTGCCGGGCTCGTGCCGCCCCGGATTGTCAGCCAACTGCACATGGCCGATTTTTGAGAGGTGTGTTTCGATGGTCCGGGCCAGGTCGCCCTCCATGATCTGCATGTGGTAGATGTCGTACTGAAGTTGCAGATTGTCGCTGCCCACCTGCTCGAACAAGGCCAGGGCCTGCTCGGTCCGGTTGAGAAAGAAACCGGGTATGTCGCGGGTATTAATGGGCTCGGCGAGCAACAGGATGCCTGCCGCTTTCAGTTTTTCGGCAGCGAAGCGCAGGTTGTCGATCAGGGTCCGACGAGCCTGTTCTTCGCTTATCATGTCTGGCCGGATACCCGCCAGACAATTCAGTTGCTTGCACCCGAGCACGGTGGCGTAGTCAATAGCCAGATCCACGCCTTCACGAAACTCGTCGACGCGATCCGGGTGGCAGGCAATGCCACGCTCACCCGCCGCCCAGTCTCCCGCCGGGAGGTTGTGCAGCACCTGGGTGAGGCCATGGGCATCCAACTGCCCTTTGATGGCTGTTGCCGGGTAATCGTAGGGAAAGAGGTACTCTACGCCCTGAAAGCCTGCCACCGCGGCGGCCTGGAAGCGGTCGAGAAAATCCTCCTCGGTGAACAGCATGCTTAGATTCGCGGCAAACTTAGGCATTTTTGGGTCTCCTGCTGGTCCATTTCCGTGTCTTCGCCCCCTGCACCTGACGCTTTGCCGCCGGGCGGGGATGATTGATTGCGGTACTTTTACTCAGGTGAGGCTGGCAATGGAGGTCGGAGCGTCGGTGACATTCTCTGCCAGAGCTTCGAATTCATTGACACCGTCAAGATCGGTGCCCATAGCGATGTTGGTAACACGCTCAAGAATGACCTCCACGACAACGGGCACTCGATGTTCCCGTGCCAGTTGGCGCGCCTGTTCAAATGCCGGACCGATGTCATCAGGTCTGGTGACCCGCAGCGCTTTGCACCCAAGGCCTTCGACAACCGACACGTGGTCAACGCCATAGTCGTTTATCTCGGGGCAGTTAACATTCTCGAACGACAGTTGTACGCAATAGTCCATATCGAAACCGCGCTGCGCCTGCCGAATCAGCCCAAGGTACGAATTATTTACGAGGACATGGACATAGGGCAGCCTGAACTGGGCCCCCGCAGCCAACTCTTCGATCATGAACTGGAAGTCGTAATCCCCGGAGAGAGCGACGACCTCGGCCTCGGGATCGGCACGGCATACACCGAGGGCTGCGGGAATGGTCCAGCCCAGCGGCCCGGCCTGGCCGCAGTTGATCCAGTGCCGCGGCTTGTACACGTGCAGGAACTGCGCCCCGGCAATCTGGGACAGACCGATCGCGGTCACGTACCGGACATTCTTGCCGAACACCTTGTTCATCTCTTCGTAGACACGCTGGGGCTTGACTGGCACGTTGTCGAAATGCGTCTTGCGCAGCAGCGTCTGCTTGCGCGCCTGGCATTCCCGGGCCCAGACACCCCGGTCCTTGAGCCTGCCTGCGGCGCGCCACTCCCCGGCCACGGTAATGAAGAGTTCCAGGGCCGCCCTGGCATCCGAGACAATCCCATAATCCGGCCCGAAGATACGGCCGATCTGGGTGGGCTCGATGTCAACATGAACAAACGTCCGGTCCTTGGTATAGGCCTCGATGCTACCGGTGTGCCGGTTCGCCCAACGGTTGCCAATACCCATCACAAAGTCGGACGCGAGCAGGGTGGCATTGCCGTAACGGTGGGATGTCTGGAGTCCCACCATTCCGGCCATCAGTGGGTGGTCATCGGGAATCGTGCCCCACCCCATCAGGGTCGGGACAACGGGAACCCCCGTAAGCTCGGCAAACTCAACCAGAAGGTCGCTCGCATCACTGTTGATAACGCCGCCACCGGCAACCAGCAGCGGCTTTTCGGCGTCATTCAGCAAGGCCAGTGCTTTCTCGATCTGCGCCCGTGACGCGGCCGGCTTGTAGGCGGGCAGCGATTCGTAGGTGTCCGGATCAAACTCGATCTCACTCATCTGTACATCGATGGGCAGGTCAATCAGAACCGGACCCGGACGGGAGCTGCGCATCAACTGGAACGCCTGCTGGAAAGCCCGCGGCACCTGGGCCGGCTCAAGGACGGTCACCGCCCATTTGGTCACCGGGCCGGCGATGGCCTGGATGTTCACCGCCTGGAAGTCTTCCTTGTGCAGCTTGCTGCGCGGCGCCTGCCCAGTGATGCAGAGAATGGGTATCGAGTCTCCCGTAGCCGAGTACAGTCCGGTAATCATGTCGGTGCCCGCAGGCCCGGATGTTCCGATGCAGACACCGATGTTGCCCGCTTTTGTGCGGGTGTAGCCCTCTGCCATGTGAGAGGCCCCCTCCACGTGTCGCGCGAGGATGTGATCGACCCCTCCAACCTTGCGCATGGCTGAATAGAACGGGTTTATCGCCGCACCTGGCACGCCAAAAGCGATATCGATACCTTCTTTCTTCAAAACGTGAACAGCGGCTTCTGCTGCGGTCATGCGAGTCATGGTGTTTCCCTCCGAAGTAAGGTTGTTCTTGTAGTCGAGGCGGTGCTCGTCCCGGCGTTTGAAACGTATGGACACAGTCGGTGCGGATTAACGAAGCAACATTCAGTGTCGACCTGCAGGAGACGTGAGGCAGTCCGTGGATCAGTCCGGTGGATCGAGGTACACACGCACCTTCAACGCGTACTCGTCGCAGTTATTTCCCGAACCACCCCGGTCGATGACCAGAAACTCGCCCTCCCGATCCAGCACCGATTGCACCGCGTGCCAGGTACCCGCGTGGTAATTCACTCCCTGCAAACCGTCGGTGACAAAGGCGCAAACCTGCTGCGGGTTTACCGTGTCACCGGGCGGCGCCACTACCACCAGGAAACGCTCTTCGTGCAGCGGCATAAACGCCTGACTGCCTTGTGGGTGACGCTCCAGGAACGAGAGCTCCAGCGGTAACGTCACCGGCTGGCTGACAAAGATACTCACCAGAGCCCGCGCCTCGTCACCGAGCAGTTCAACTTTCGCCAGATCATGGTGGCGCTGGGTGCGCCCGGCATTGATGGGAAAGGAGTCAGCGGTGCGCCGGTCAATAACATCTCCGAATTCGGCGAATGCCTCCGGGCTCAGCGGTTGTGCCTTGAGTTCCAGCATAAAAGTGTCCTCGTCTCAGCTCAGCGCGAACCGAATCCGCCGAGCTTCATGTGCCGGTTGACATCCTTGTAAAGCAGGTAGCGGAAAGGGCCCGGACCGCCGGCATAGCATGCTTGCGGGCAGAATGCCCGAAGCCACATATAGTCACCCGCCTCCACTTCAACCCAATCCTGATTGAGGTGATAAACCGCCTTTCCTTCCAGAACGTACAGGCCATGTTCCATCACGTGGGTCTCGGCAAACGGGATGACTCCGCCGGGCTGGAAATTGACAATATTGACGTGCATGTCGTGGCGAATATCCTGCGGATCAACAAAGCGTGTTGTCGTCCAGCGACCCTCAGTTCCCGGCATCTCGGTGGGCGTTATGTCCGTCTCATTGGTGACAAAAGCCTCAGGCACATCAATACCGTCGACAGGCTCGTAGGCTTTTCGCACCCAGTGAAAACGCAGCGGCGCAGCGCTCTCGTTGAACAACTGCCAGGACGCACCCGGCGGGATAAAGGCATAGCCACCCTCTTGCATCCGGTGTTGTTGGCCGGCAATGGTCAGGGTCATCTCGCCTTCAACCACAAACAGAACCCCTTCCGCGCAAGCATCCAGCTCTGGTCGCGAGCTGCCGCCCCCGGGGGACACCTCCATGATGTACTGGGAGAACGTTTCGGCGAATCCGGACAGTGGGCGTGACAGCACCCAAAGCCGGGTTTTTTCCCAGTGCGGCAAGGCACTGGCGACGATATCCCGCATCACGCCCCTGGGAATGATGGCGTAGGCTTCGGTAAAAACGGCACGATCAGACAGCAACTGGGTCTGGGGTGGATGCCCGCCAGCCGGAGCGTAGTACGCAGGTTTGTTCACAGATTGATTGCTCATTGCGACTCCTTGGATGCGAGCGGGTGGTGGTGCTCGGCCCAGTGGCGTGCGATGTCCACACGTCTCGTGACCCAGACCCGATCATGGGCTTCTATGTAATCGAGAAATCGTTGCAGAGACCGAAACCGTCCCGGACGACCAATCAGCCGACAGTGAAGGCCGACCGACAGCATCTTCGGCACGTCTTCGCCTTCGGCATACAGCACATCGAACGCGTCCCGGAGATACTGATAAAAGTCCTCGCCAGTGCCAAAGCCATAGGCCGAAGCGAAGCGCATGTCATTCGTATCGAGGGTATAGGGCACCACCAGATGATGGTGCAGTTCACCCTGACTATCGTACTGACGGGTCCAGAATGGCAGGTCGTCTCCGTAATAGTCGCTGTCGTAGAGAAAGCTGCCTTCGTCCAGTACCAGGCGGCGCGTGTTCTCACTGTCGCGGCCGGTATACCAACCGGCCGGCTTCTCGCCATACAAGGCCTGAAAAATTTCGATCGCACGGCGCATGTGAATGCGCTCCTGGCTTTCCGGCATATTCTGGTAGTGGATCCACCGCCAGCCATGGCAGGCGACTTCGTGACCCAACTCTTTGAACGCCAGGGCAAGTTCCGGGTGTCGCTCAAGCGCCATTGCCACCCCGAATACCGTGAGCGGCATCCCGCGACGCTGAAATTCGTTCAACACTCGCCATACACCGACCCTGGAGCCGTATTCATAAATCGACTCCATGCTCATGTGCCGGTTTGAATAAGCTTCGGCCCCGGCTATCTCGGATAGAAATTTCTCCGAGTGTGTATCGCCATGCAAAACACAGTTTTCCGAGCCTTCTTCGTAATTGAGAACGAACTGCACCGCGATGCGGGCCCGGCCAGGCCAGCTGGCATGAGGGGGCGAAGAACCGTAACCAATCAGGTCTCGAGGGTAATCATCTGGACTAGCCGGGCTCATCAAGCAACTTCCTTCTTCCAGTCTGTTCAACAGGCTGATTGAATCAGCATGCCTTCCGAAATATTTTTGTATACGTTAATATATTATATTGTATCCAATAAAAAAGCAATGCTCATTTACTCCAGCTCTTGATGGTTTTGCGCTCTTTTTCGGTCATCTTCGTGACGTTCCCCAAGGGCATGTAGCGATTCGCCACGACCTCTTTAATTTTGGCCTGATGGCTAATAATCTGATCAACCGCATCAAACCGAAGCCCGGCCGGAGGCGCGGAAAAAGCCGGATTTTCAGGATGTGTTGAGTGACAACCCGCACAGCGTTTGTCGATGATTGAGGCCACTTTCGCAGACAGGGGAGTTCCGGCTGCCCCGGTTGATGCGCTGGGGCCAGCCTTTACCCGGGGCGCCTGTAACTGGGCGGTCTCTGCCTGGGCCGTCTCAGCCTGAGACTCTTGCGTCGGCGCAGCCACCCAAAACGTCAGCAGGATCAGTACGCCGCCGGCAAGAAGATAGGCTGGCTGGGTTTTCCCTGCATGCATCAACACGAAAAACTGGCGGATAATGGCGCCGGCAAATATGAGTAGCGACATCACCAGCCATGCCTGTGCCTGTGTATAGGCAAAGGCATAGTGATTACTGATCATCAGCAGGACGACCGGAAGCGTGAAATACGTATTGTGGACGGAGCGTTGTTTGCCACGCTTGCCGTCAATCGGATTGGGCGCCTCGCCAGATTTCATGGCATTGACCATTCGGCGCTGACCCGGAATGATCCAGAAAAACACATTCGCGGACATGGCCGTTGCCATCACAGCCCCGGTCAGAAGAAAGGCCGCACGGCCGGCAAACAACTGGGTGCTCAGGTAGGCGATAGCGACAATCAGCGCGCCAACGGCCACACTCAGAATCCCGTCCCGCTCCATGTTGGGACTGATGCGCTTGCAAAGTTCATTGTATACAATCCAGCCGGATGCCAGAAACAACAGGGCGACGACGTTGGCCTGCCATCCGCTTAACCCGGCCGCCCACTGCCAACGACTTCCCGGGTTAACCAGATAAAAGTCTGGATTGACCATGTAAAGGATGACAAACAGCGAAAACCCTGACAGCCAGGTGGCATACGATTTCCAGAACGACCAGTGCAGGCTGGCCGGTAAAGCTGGTGGGCTGGTCGCGTATTTCTGATTGTGATAGAAGCCGCCCCCGTGCACGGCCCACATCTCACCAAAGACTCCCTTGCTTTTGCAGCTTTCGTCTTGTGGCGGCCTGAGGCTGTTGTCCAGCATCACAAAGTAGATTGACTCGCCAATCCAGGCAATTGCCGCAATCACATGGAGCCACCGCAACATGAAATTCACAAAATCCAGAATATAAGTTTCCATTAACCCGTTCTCTTGTTCGCACTGTGGTATTGACGACTGGCCATCCCGACTCAGCTACCGCGATAGGTGGAGTAGCTATAAGGTGAAAGCAGAAGGGGCACATGAAAGTGCTGGGAGGCATCAGCCACGCCAAAACGTAATGGGATTACATCGAGAAAGCGCGGCTCGTCGGCGTCCAGACCCTCACGCCGGAGATAGTCGCCGGCGTGAAAGACCAGCTCAAACTGGCCTTCGGTGAAGGCCTCGCCCTCAAGAATCGGGGCATCGCAGCGGCCATCCTCATTGGTGGTGACTTCTTTCAGCAAGGTGCGTGAGTCACCCTCCAGTCGGTAAACCTCAATACGTATACCCTGCCCGGGGCGACCCAGAGATGTATCCAGTACATGCGTGGTAAGGCGTCCCATAAAGTTCTCCTGTCATGTGATGGCCACGGGACCGCTGGAACCAGCGGACCAAAGGTTCCGATGCTGATAGCGAGCGTCAGAAGTGGAACTTGACCAGGGCGCTAACGGCATTCTCTGTATCGATGAACGGGCTACCGTATTTGTGGCGCCAATAGGAATATTCGATTCCCGCGAACAGGACGCCCGGCTCTCCCGTGAAGTGACCAAGGTCCAGTTTGAACTGGGGATTGATATGCATCTCGGCTCGCTGGGCGCCGCCTACCCCCGATGAATAATCAACATAGCCGTCAAAGAGAAACGCCGCGCCGCTCAACTCGAATGGCAACCCCCATGTCACGGTCAGTTGCCAGTCGTTTGGCGTGTTGAAGATCGTGTTGTTATCGACATGGTAGACATTGGTGTTGAAGTACTGGAATCCCGGAACCTGCCAGCCCAGTCCGACGCCATACAGGTAGTTGTTCACCTCTGCCCCGCCACCGAATTCATACTGGGTGGCCAGGTATATGTCTTTGACCGGTCCGAAGCCCAGATCCTGGCCACTCAGCCAGCTCAGGCTCATGCGAGGCGCAAATTCCCCATAGGTATTGTCCGGATTTTTTGACCCCCCCTGTACCTGATAGCGATCGATAAAGAAGAACGTGTCTCCCCAGTTGTGGGCGGTTGCGTTTTCAAAGGTAAACACAGTCGCGGACTCCTTTCGGGAGCCAAAAATTTGATAGTTGTCGCTATATAGAAGCGACACACTGGAGCTGCCAAAAAATTTGTCAGCATGGGCAACCGGGACGAAAGCCGTGAACACGCAAGCCATCATTGAAATCTTCTGCAGTAATTTCATATGTCGTTTCCTGTTGTTGTTTTGGTGAGC
>JASBRL010000091.1 GCA_030149475.1 Marinobacter sp. | reverse complement strand
CTTGCGCTCGGCATCGTCAGGCGGTGCCTGGCGCCGGAATTCACGGCCCAGGTCGACGCCTTTCTGCACCGCCGGACGCTCCTTGATGGCCTGCCGCCAGCGCCGTACGTTGGGAAATTCCTCGAGGGTCTGGCCCAGGGGCTTGGCAATCAGCACCCAGGGCCAGGCCGCCATGTCGGCAATGGTGTACTCAGCTCCCAGCAGGTACTCGCGCCCCGCCAGTCGCCGCTCCAGCACACCCAGGCAGCGGTTGTATTCGTTGCTGTAGCGCTCCGACGAGTAGGGATGCTCGCCCGGCGCGTAGTTGACAAAGTGACTGACCTGTCCGGCCATCGGTCCCAGGTTGCCCACCTGCCAGAACAACCATTCCAGCAGCTCCTTACGGCCCCGGGGGTCCCGGGGCAGGAATCGACCGGTTTTTTCCGCCAGGTGCATGAGAATGGCACCGGATTCGAACACCGGCAGCGGCTCCCCGTCGACGTCGTGATCCACGATCGCCGGCATGCGGTTGTTGGGACTGATGGCCAGGAATTCCGGGGTGAACTGCTCGCCGCGGCCAATGTTCAGGGGAATCAGCTTGTAGTCCAGCCCGCATTCTTCCAGCATGATGGAGACTTTCCAGCCGTTGGGCGTGGGCCAGTAATAGAAGTCAATCATTCCGTCGGCTCCGTGTCGAGTCCAATGACCCCGGCCTCGGCCAGCCGGGCAATCGTTGCCTGATCATACCCCGCTGCCTGCAGCAACACCGATGTGTCGGCACCCAGGGCCGGGGCACCGTTCAGCACCGGGTCACCCGCTTTCGAAAACCGGGCCGGCGCCCGGGTCTGGCGAACACGTCCGGCCCGGGGATGATCATACTCCCGGATCAGATCGTTGGCGTGAACCTGGGGATGGTCAATCATCGCGGTACGGGTCAGTACCGGCGCACAGGGCACCCCTTCAGCATCCAGCTTCGTCAGCCAGTGGTCAGCGCTGTCGGTGACAATCACCGACTGAATCAGTGCCAGCCGGTCATCGATATGGGTCTGTCGCAGGGCAGCCGTCAGGAACCGCGGGTCATCGGCCCACTCCGGGCGCTCCAGCGCCCGGATCAGACCTTGCCATTCCCGGTCGCTCTGCACGGCCAGCGTGATATAGCCGTCGGTGGTCTCATAGATCAGATCCTGGAAGCTGGCCGCCGCCTGCTGGGGCAGCTCGCCCCGGACAAAGGTCTGACTGCCCATGTCCGACCCCCACAGGAACGCCACCACCGCGTCCAGCATCGACAACCGCACATGCTGGCCCTCGCCGTGACGCTCGCGGGAAAACAGGGCCGCGGTAATGGCCTGGGCCGCGGTCACCCCGGTCAGTTTGTCCGGCAGGATGGTGCGGACCAGCTGCGGCCGGCGTTGGTCCGACCCGGCCTGGACGGTAGCCAGTCCTGACAGCCCCTGAATCAGCGGGTCGTACACCGGTCGCTGGGCATAGGGCCCCTGTTCTCCAAAACCGCTGATGGAAACGTACACAATATCCGGCGCCACCGCCCTGACGGCGTCCTCGCCCAGCCCCATTCGCTCAATGACTCCCGGGCGGAAATTCTGCACAAAGACGTCCGCGCCCTTGATCAACTGCAACAGTGCGCGATGACCTTCCGGGTCTTTCAGATTCAGCGCGACTGAACGCTTGTTGCGATTATTGTTGAGGAAAGAGGCGGCAAAGCCGCCCTGCTGGTTGGCGGCAGACCGGGTAAAGTCACCCCCGGCGGGGTTTTCGACTTTGATGACTTCGGCCCCCTGATCCGCCAGCATCAGTGTGGCAAGCGGACCGGATACCATGGCCGTGAGGTCAATAATGCGCACGCCGTGCAAAGGACCCGTCATAGCGTTTGTCTCCCGGGAATCGGAATCGAGCAGGTTCAGAGGTCGGGACTACGCCCGACCAGCTGTCTCAGACCAGTGAATCGACGATGCCGCCATCCACCCGCAGGGCCGCCCCCGTCGTGGCTGAAGCGGCCTCGGACACGGCGTAGACAATCATGTTGGCCACTTCGGCCGGATCGGCGACGCGCTGAATGATGGAGCTGGGGCGTTTGGCCTTGACGAAACCCGCCACCGCCTCGTCCAGCGTAATGCCCTGGGCATCGGCGTGGCGCTGCAGCAACCCGCTGACACCTTCCGACAGCGTTGGTCCGGGCAGAACTGAATTCACGGTCACGCCGGTGCCGGACAGGCGCTTGGCCAGCCCGCGGGCGACCGACAGGTTGGCGGTTTTGGTAAACCCGTAATGAATCATTTCCGTCGGAATGTTGAGACCGGACTCCGATGACACAAACACCACTCGCCCCCAGCCCTTGTCGACCATGGCCGGCGTATAGGCGCGCGCCAGACGGATGCCGGACATTACATTGGTCTGGAAAAACCGCTCCCATTCGGCGTCGTCGATCTCGAAGAAGTCCTGGGTGCCATAGATGCCCATGTTATTGACCAGAATATCGACGCTCGGCAAGTGCGCCAGCAGGGTCTCACAGCCTTCGGCCGTGGCAAGATCGGCCGCGACACCGTCGACCCGGGCGTCCGGGACCTCAGCACGCAGACTGGCCAGTGCCTTGTCGACCGAGGCCCGGGAACGACCATTGAGCGTAACCTGAGCCCCGGAGCGCGCCAGTTCCAGTGCGGTGGCATAGCCGATACCAACCGTCGAGCCGGTGACCAGGGCGGTTTTGTCGTAAAACGTAATGTTCATGCAGATCTCCAGGAACTGGCTAAAAGTATCGGCGGTTGACAGTCGACAACCGCGTGAGCGGGGCTCAGACGGCCTCAATGTGCGGCCGGCCCGGCTGCCTGGCCCGGTACAGCGCCCCACTCCGCATCGCTGAGCAGATTGCTCGCAAACTCAAGCTATCCGGGCCAGTTTGCCAGGCTGATCACCACAGTAACAGTCTCAGGGCCCTGCTCCCAATGCAACCGGAATACTGTATAAATATACACATATCATGGTAGACTTGCGACTCATCAACGGTCTTGACGACCATCATGACCCCGGAGGCAATAACACACCATGGGCATAAAAGCACTATATTATTCCGAGAGGGACGGACTGGACATGGCACTGAACAATCCGGACAAAATGCTGTTTTCGTCCAAGGCAGACGCCGATGCCCGGGACAAGATCCTCGAATTGTCTGAAGAGGTTGCCGTCTTTCTTCAGCGCAAGGTCAGCGGCCTGTCCGACGAGATGGCAGAGCAGTGCGCCCTGGCCATCGCAGAGGACAAGGACCTGTTTACGCGAGCACTGAAAAAACCAGAGCTGCTCAATGCGGCACCGGAGACCGGCGAATAGGCGGGACACTGCCGCCCCAAGCGTGGCCAGACAACCCTGCCGGTGCGTTCCCGGGCATCGGTGTGGGGAACCAGAACAGAAACGCCCCGCTTCGGATCAACCGTCGCGGGGCGTTGTCGGTTAGTGCCCGGTGCTGGCATCCCGACTCGACACCGGGTCAGGCTGATCAGTTCTCGACTGATACACTCTCCAGATAGGCTTTATCGGAGATGTCGGTCCACTTGCGGATCTTGCGCAGGTATTCGTGCTGCGAATCGATGATCTCCTTCGACAGCGGATCACTGGCTGCCATTTCCGCCAGCTTCTCCTTGGTCGCCTTGCGCAGCGCATTGATGACTTCCGGCGGGAAGGTCTTGATCTTCACGTTCGGATACTTCTCATGAATGGTGTCCAGCGCTTCGCCACTCATGTCCATGCTCTGGGCATACATGTCGTAGGCCGCGGTGCGCATGGCGACCCGCAGGATTTCCTGCAGATCCCCCGGCAGTTTGTTCCAGACATCCTGATTGATCAGGAACTGCAACTCGGCCGCCGGCTCCTGCCAGCCGGTGTAGTAATAGTCGGCAATCTGCTGGAAGCCCATCCTCAGGTCCAGGGCAGGTCCCACCCATTCGAGCGCATCGATGGTGCCACGCTCAAGCGCAGTGTAGAGCTCGCCCGGCGGAATATTGGTCACTGCGACCCCGATCCTGGACATGACTTCACCGGCAAAACCGGGCGTACGCATCTTCAGCCCCTGCAGATCTTCCAGGGAATTGATCGGCTTGCGGAACCAGCCGCCCATCTGGTTACCGGTGTTGCCACCCGGGAACGACAGCAGGCCCAGGGGCTTGTAGACCTTCTGCATCAGCTCCATGCCACCGCCGTAGTAGAACCAGGCGTACTGCTCCGGCGCGATCATGCCGAACGGTACGGTGGTGAAGAACATGGCGTTGGGGATCTTGCCCTTGTAGTAGTAGGACGCCGTGTGACCAATGTCGTACTGACCCGCCTTGACCATGTCAAAGATGCCGAACGGCGCCTTGTGCTTGTTGGAGGAATCAATACGGATCTGCAGGCGGCCGTTGGACATTTTTTCGGCCATGGCCTTCATGCTTTTGGTGGTATCACCCAGAATCGGGTAGTTGGGTCCCCAGGTCTCGGCCAGGGACAGATGATAGATCTTTTGACCGTTTTCGGTTGACACGTTCATGGCTGACACGGTCAGTGAGATCAACGACAGCAACAGCGCCAGAGCGGCGCCCAGATAATGACGACATTTCATGGTGGAGGTTCCCAAGTTATTGTTGGCACGTCCCGGTACTGACTTCCATCAGCGCATTGGCGTTCGTCACGTAGCGACTGCCCCACAGCATAGCTTCCTAAACGAGCCTATGCCAGATGGCGGTGCAGGTGCTTTTCGATGGCAAACACGTGCGCATCCTCATCACCCAGTGCCCGTAACGCCTCCGCCAGCCTGAGCAGATACTCTCGATTGGGGCCACTGGGGCCGGTCGCCCCGGCAATCTGGCGGGCAATGCTCTGATCATCCGCCGGCCCCAGAAACGCGCTGTTATCCCTGGTAGCAATATACACCAGCCCCTCAGCCCGCTCATTCGTGTCGAACGTGAGCGTCGTGGTAAAGCGCAGGTAACCGTTCTTTTCCCGCTCATCCAGATGTTCGAACACCGACGGTGACACCCGATACGCCATGCCCCGACACTCTGCCCCTGGTTGCTCAACCAGTGTAACTACGCGACCGGGCGCATCAACGGTACCGCGATGGTCGTGGGAGCCCTGCCAGAAACGGCGCGTCCAACCGGTGATCGAGGCGGGTCGACGCTCCAGAAACGGAAAATCGACCTTGTAGATCAACGAACCGTAACCAAACAGCCAGACCGAATCGACGCCGACGAACTGCTGCCGCTGGCGATTGTGCTCGATGGTGTTGGCTGTCATTGTCGCTGGCTCTCCCGGGTTCGGATCATCATACTGGACCAGACTGGCGGCAACCGGATCGGAGTCAGTCGCGGAACTCGGCCTTGTCCAGCCCGTGTTTCTTCATTTTGTCATACAGCGTCTTGCGGGCGATACCCAGGCGTACCATGGTGTCCTTGATGCTGCCCTGACTGGCGTTAAGCGCGCTGGCAATGGCCGACCGTTCGAAACCGTCCATGCTTTCCGCCAGCGTCTGTCGGCCGGCCACGCTGTCCGCATCGGCGGCCGGTCCACGCTCGCTTTCCGCCAGCGCCACCGGGCCGAGCAGCACATAACGCTCAGCCAGGTTGCGCAACTCGCGGACGTTGCCCGGCCAGTCATGCTGCATCAGTTGCGCGGTCTGGCTGGCGCTGAGCGGCACACTCTCCCGGTCGTAACGGGCCGCCGCGATCAGCGCAAAATGGTGAAACAGCATCGGAACGTCCTGCTGCCGCTCACGCAAGGGCGGAATGCTGACCTCGACCACATTGAGGCGATAATAGAGATCGGCGCGGAACTCCCCCGATTCGGTCAACGGTTTCAGCTCCGATTTGGTCGCCGCAATCACCCGCACGTCCACGTCCAGTGGCCGATTACTGCCCAGCCGTTCCACCTTACGATCTTCCAGAACCCTGAGCAGCTTGACCTGCAGCGACAGCGGCATGCTCTCAACCTCGTCCAGAAACAGCGTGCCCTTGTCAGCATACTCAAACTTGCCAATACGACGCTTGTCAGCGCCGGTAAACGCGCCGGCCTCATGACCGAAGAGTTCGCTTTCGATCAGATTTTCCGGCACCGCGCCGCAGTTGATGGCCACAAAGTTATGCCGGCTGCGCGGACTGCTCTCGTGAATATAGCGGGCCAGCGCATCCTTGCCCGAGCCGGTCTCACCATGCAGCAAAATGTTGGCGGACGTTTCCAGCAGCGGATCAATCGTCGCCATGACGCGACGCATGGGCGGCGAATCCCCCAGCAGCCGGGGCCCCGGTTTGGCCATCAGTCGCAACCGCGCCTTGAGCTGACGGTTTTCCAGCGCCAACTGACGCTTTTCCCGGGCATGACGAAGCAGTTCGATCAGTGCCTCATGATCAAAGGGTTTTTCGATAAAGTCATAAGCCCCCTGCTGCATCGCCGTCACGGCGGTACTGATGTCGCCCTGCCCGGTCAGCAGAATCACCGGGATACTGTCATCGATGACGTGAACCGCCTGCAACACGGCGAGCCCATCCATCTCCGGCATGTTGTAATCACTCAGCACTACCCCGTCGAAATCCCGCGACAGGCTGGCCAGCGCCGGCTGTCCAGCCTCAAAACAGGCAACCGCGATCTCCTCAAGCGCCAGGGACTGGGCCATGACCTGGCGGATATCCGGGTCGTCATCTATAAACACTACCTGAGCATTGGTCACCGGCTCACCCTCTCGTGTTCAGCGTCAACAGGAACTCGGCGCCGGGTCCGTCGCTGCGATTCCGGCCGGTCAACCGCCCCCCCAGCGCATCGACGATCTGACGGGAAATTGAGAGCCCCAGCCCGAGTCCCTGTTTCATGGATTTGGTGGTAAAAAACGGTTCAAAGATCTGCTCACTGTCGGCGGGCAGGCCCGAGCCGTTATCCCGCACCCGACACAGCCACTGATCACCCTCCGGCAGCAAGTCGATGCTCACCGTCGGATCGGCCACCGCCTCCACGGCCTGGACCGCATTGGCAATCAGATTGACCAGCACCTGCTCAACCCGAATCAGATCACCGTGGCACAATGCCGGTTCCCGGGGCCGCTGCCAGTCGATGGTCACCCGGGCACCACTGTCCTGCGCGGTGATGATTTTAAGTGCAGCGTCAATGGCCATACGCAGGTCGACGGTTGCTGGCAGCCCCTCGGATTTGCGGGCAAAAATCTTGAACTGCCGGGTCAGCTCGGCCATTTTATGGCAAAGGGCGATGATTTCGGACAGATTGGCATCCACGGTCTGATGACTGCCGCGCTCCAGAAACCGCCGGCTGTTGCGAGCGTAGGCCTGAATCGCCGTCAACGGCTGGTTCATCTCGTGATTGAGCCCCGCCGACATCTGCCCCAGCACTGCCAGCTTGGCAGCCTGGATCAGTTCCTGCTGGGTTTCCTTCAACTCATCCTCCGCCGCCTTGCGCTGGCGAACTTCTTCCGTCAATTGCCGGTTCGACAGCTCCAGATCCTGGGTCCGCTCCGCTACTCGCAGTTCCAACCGTTCGCCACGCTCGGCCAGTTCAGCCTCAAGCCGATACCTTTCCCGCAGGTACAGCAGCGTCAGCAGGGCCCCCAAAAAAATGACGGTACCGGCAATGAGCGATTCCACCCGGGTCCACAAGACCGACCGGGTACCGATCATGACTTGCAACGACCAGTCCAGGTGGGGTAACGGCGTGCGCACGCTGAGATACTCCCGGCTGCGGTCGCCGTCGACGATACGCAGCCGTCGAACGTCGTCCGCAAGGCCGAAGGGAGCCTCCTTGATATTGATGTCCATGGGCTGCAGAGGCTGCTCCGGATAGCGCAGACGAATTCCCGGATCGTCAGCGGGGACCGCGCCACCGGGTTCAAAGTCGCGATATAGCCAGTCATTCCGGCTGGCCAGAAAACTGATGCCGTCATCGTCCAGGACCACCATTTCGGCGTCGTTGTACGTCGCCGGACGCTGCCACTGGGATTCCAGCTCTTCGACCTGAACCTTGACCACGATCACCCCGGCAACACGGTCGTCGGCGAAGGCTACCGGGCTGGAAAAATACAGTCCGCGGATATCCGACATGGTGCCGAGGGCAAAATAGAGAGCGGACCGACCGGTACGGATGGCGTCCCGGAAATAAGGGCGGTAATCGTAACGGCGGCCGATGAAGCTGTTGGGTTTGTAGTAGTTGCTGGCGGCAATGGTCAGGCCGGTGCGATCGAGCAGGTAGACATCGGAGCTACCGACAATCCGCGCCATCTGCTTCATTTCCTCGTTCGCCGCCTGGACCAGGCCGGGATTATCCGGGCTCTTCAGCACTGACAGCAGCAGGGGATGCTCAGCCATCAGTTCCGGGATCGGCCGATAGCGGTTCAGCTCATTGGCCACCAACTGGCTGTATCGGAACGATTCTTCGCGGCTTTCCCGTTCCACCAGCCGATACCCGGCCCAGCCACCCAGTTGCCAGGACAGCATCATGGTGACCATAAAGCCGATGACGGCCCCTATTCGGAATTTCATGACAGATCGCTCTGAAGCACAGCGCACAGCGTAACCACAGGGCGAAAGACGGACAACCGATAATGCCGGTTTCCGGTTGTCCGTCTGGCGATCATCGGTTGACCGCCATGTGCCCGTCTATTCCGTAACCGGTTTGCCGGCACCGCGCTGTTTCTGCAGGAAGACAATCACGACCGCCAGCGCAATCCCGGCCAGATCGGTCATCAGGCCGCCGGCAATCATCAGCAGGGCAGCCACCATCAGCAGCAGTCGCATGAAAGCAGGGGCGCCGGCATTGAGGAACCAGCCCTGGACCGCGCCGGACAGCATATACACGCCGAACACGGCGGTGATCAATGCCCGGGCGATATCAAACACACCGGCGTTCATCAACAGGGCTCCATTGTAGAAGAACATGAACGGCACGATGAACGCCGCCAGTCCAATCCTGAACGACGCTACCGAGGTCTCCATGGCGTTGGCCCCGGAAATGCCCGCTGCAGCATAGGAGGCCAGCGCCACCGGCGGCGTAATGGCCGACACCACGGCAAAGTAGAATACAAAGAAGTGCGCGGTCAACGGATCAATGCCCAGTTGCACCAGACCGGGAGCCACCACCGAGGCGGCTACCGCATAGGCAGCCGTAGTCGGCATACCCATGCCCAGCAGAATCGAAATCAGCATCGCAAAAATCAAGGCCAGCAACTGACTGTGTTCGGCCACGCCCAGCAGCAGAGACGAGAAGCGGGCACCGACGCCGGTCAGGGAAATCACCCCGACGATCACCCCGGCGCACGCACACACGGTGATGATCTGAATGGACATCACACTGGCCAGATTCAGCGCGTTCAGGATCGAGCGAATGCCCATCTTGTGGGGTGACAGCCAGCTCACTACAGCGGCGGACACCGTGGCCAGCGTACCGGCACGAATCACCGAATAGCCGACAAACAGCGCCACCACCAGGATGATAATCGGCACGAACAGATAGCACTGTTTGGCCAGCCGCTTCAGTGACGGCAACTCGTCGTTGCGCATGCCCCGCATGCCGGTACGTGCCGCCTCGAAATCCACCATGAAGTAGACCGACACAAAATAGAGAATCGCCGGGATAACCGCCGCGATCGCAATCTCGGTGTACGGGATACCGGTAATTTCGGCCATGATAAAGGCCCCCGCACCCATGATCGGCGGCATGATCTGCCCGCCGGTTGACGCGGCCGCTTCAACGGCGCCAGCGGATCGCTTGCTGTAGCCCACCTTCTTCATCAGCGGGATCGTCAGGGAACCGGTGGACACGACGTTGCCAGCACTGGTGCCGTTGATCATACCCATCAGGCCGGAGGCGAAAATCGCCACCTTCGCCGGACCACCCCGTGAGCGTCCGGCTACCGCAAACGCGAAGTTGACAAAAAAGTCGCCCACTTTGGAGGCCTGCAGGAAGGCTGCAAAAATAATAAACAGAATAATGTAGGTTGACGATACCGCCGTAGTCGGGCCGAGCACACCGGCGTCGGTGTAGACCTGGCTGAAAAAGCGCTCCACCGATAGCCCGGGGTAGCCCAGGAACCCTGGCAGATAGGGGCCCGCAAATACGTAAACCAGAAACATCAGCGCAATAATCACCAGCGCCAGACCAGTGAGGCGACGGGTCATTTCCATAATCACGGCGGTGCCCGCAATCGCGGCGAACGAGATCCCAACGGGTGCAAACGGGGTCCCTGTGGACATACGCATCATCGAATTGTAAACCACCAGCAAATAGGATGCGGCCGCAATTGAACAGACGATCAGCACCAGATCCGGCAGGCTGAACGCGTTGCGTCGTCCCCGGTGGAACCAGCCCAGAATAATGGCCAGGCCAGTTGCAAACAGCAGCGGCCAGCCGTAATGCCAGGTCTCCATGGCCTCCGGGATACGCAGGGCGCCACCGGCTACCATCCGGTACATGAAGCCGGTTTGCACCAGGGCATAAACTGCCGGCACCAGCAGGATCAGGGCCGCCCAGTTGATCCAGCGACGCGGTGGCTGGTCGGCCTCCGGGAAACGGGCACCGGAAAACAGGATATAGCCCAGTACCAGCGCGCCACAGACGTGAATGATCCGGAACGACCAGGTCTCCAGCGGCGCAATATTCAGGGTATACAGGTGAAACGTCGAATAGGCGATGGCCAACACGGACACCGCCCGCAGTAGCCAGCCTTCAAACAATCGGCGGTTGGGTTCTACAGGCTCTTCGTCAACACCCTCAGCCAGAACGGCTTCGATTGTTGGCAAAGGTGTCGCCGGCGTGGAATCTTGATCTGTGGTTGTCATGGGGCACCTGAATCCGAAAAAGTGGCCTGACCGGCAGACGCCGGCCAGGGGCACTACTATTTACTTGATCATGCTGTCCTTGATCGGATATCCGTTTTCGTTGAACCAGCGGGCCGCGCCCGGGTGCCACGGAATGAAGGTATTCTTGCTGTAGTTTTCAGGCACTGTGGAACGGGCCGCCTTGTGGATTGACATCATCTTTTTGTTGTTCTCCATGGTCAGCTTGGTCATTTCATAGACCAGGCTTTCCGGCTCATCACAGTTGGCGATGGCAAAATTCCACATGGAGACCGCACGGGCATCTTTCTTCAGTGACGTGTAGGTGCTCTTGGGGATGGTGAACTCCGCCACCGGGAATGCGTCAACCAGCTTCTTCTGCTCTTCCGGAGTGAACTCGATGATGTTCACTTTGGCCTGGACTTCCAGTTGGCTCACCGCAGGAATGGGGATACCGGCCGCAAACGCGACCACGTCAATCAGACCGTCCTGCAACTGACCACCCAGGTCAGACCAACTCCCGTTGCGGCGCTCGTACTTCACTCCCAGGGTATCCATCATCTTCGGGAAATAAGTATCAGAGGTCGAGCCGGCCGGACCAAAGCCAATGCTGGCGCCGTCAGGGATATCCGCGATACTGGTGATACCGGAACTGGACAGAACCGTGACCGAGAACGGCGTCTGGTACATGGGGAACATGGCGCACACGTTATCCATCTTCAGGCCCGGAGCCAGTGGGCTCTTGCCTTCCATGGATTCCCGCGCCGGGCCCAGGGTGGTGAGACCAAAGCCAACCTTGCCGGTGTGAACCAGTGCCATGTTCTGCATCGGGCCACCGGTGATTTCTGCACCGCCGGAAATACCCAGTTCGCTGGCCATGTAGTTTGCCCAGCCAGAGCCATAGGCGAAGTAGGTGCCGCCCTGACTGGCAGTGCCGATGGTGAAACTCTCCGGCCAGCCGGATTTATCCTGTGCGCTGGCAGCGCCGGACACCGACAGCGAGGTGGCCAGCACAGCGGCCGCAAATATCATTTTGTTAGTCATGAATCACTCCAGGTTTATCGTCATTTTTGTCTTTAGACCGAAGCCCGGTGGACTTCCGTAAACACTGGAAAGCAAGCTCCGCGCCAGATTCAGGGAAAGCCTGCTATTCGCGGGATGGCCCTATAATTCATTCAGGATACCGGCGTAGATTGGGTAGACATCCACCCAAACACACTCGTCCGTGGGTGGAAACTGACACCGGGCTCTGGCGGCCAATTATGCCGGGGACGGGCAATACAAAGCAGGCATGCGACACCCGCGATCCGATTGACCGGACCAGTGGACTCGCGTTCTGCACAGGTGCAGCGCTCAGGGAGTTTCAGTCACCGGCAGCGGTTTACCCGCCAGCGGCTCGTGGTCGTTACGGACCAGTGGCGGCTGGCCGACGATGCCGGTTCCCCGGAGGATGGTCCAGGCCACGGTCAGCACCGACGTGTCCTTGACCGCCATGTACCAGGTCACTTCGTCACCGCGGTAACGGGATTTGTGATAGCTGAGTGCCTTGAAGGCGTAGAACCGGTTGCCATGGGCATAAAGCAACTGGCAGATTCGGCGGATCAGCGGCTGGTCACCGGCACGGGGCCGCACCTTGTACAGAGGCGAAATGCCCAGCGACAGGCGCTCCACGCCCTCGCGCCGGAACTGCGCCATGGCTTCAATCACAATGTAATCGAGCAGACCGCTGGGGCTGTGGTCCATGTCCTGACGCAGGACGTTTGCGGTGTAGCCGACGATGCGGCCATGCTTGAAGTATGGGTCGAAAAACACATAGCCCAGCAGCCGATGGCCCTGATAGCAGTAGAACTTCCGCACGCCCCATTCGTCACTGAATACCGGGGGCCGGGTCAGCAGACGCAGTTCGTGCTGTTTGACGGCCTTGTGCTGACGCCAGTGCTCGGAAATTCGCTGGGCATCCGCCGGGTTGACCTCGGCGGCGGACTGCTCAACCACCCGCAGATTGTGACGACTGCCGAGATTAGCGGCATGACGTAACTGTTTTTTGCGCTTGCCGGCGACACTGAACTCCGGCACCGACACCGAAAATTCGGCACCCATCTCATTCACGATATAACCCAGGGCAGCCAGCGTCCGGGCCACTCTGTCATCGATTCCGGTAAACACTGCCCGCCCCGGTACCCGCTGAAAAAAAGCTTTCAGCAACCAACCGAGAGCCTGGTCCGCGCACACCGGATTGACAAATACCAGATTGACGCGCCCCAACAGCGTCTTTACCGGGGCATAGGCGACGAAACCGACGCCGTCGACGCCGAAGCGACGGACATCACCCTGTAACGCAAAATAGGCGCTGGATTGCCGACCAAATTGGGCCATCAATTCGCGACTGTGGCTCTCGCCCACGTGTTCGCGGTAGCGGATGGCAGCGCCTGAAGGCAGTGCGCTGGTCATGGTGGATACTCCTGTCAGGGTTCAGTGCCGGACTTTTTTGTTATGCCCTGGAATCCCGGGGACAACGGACCGCTGTTACACTCGCATGCCCTCAGGTTACGCACTGTTACAAAAAGCAGTAGGGCCAAACGCACAAAATGTGAACAGGCACTAACACGCACTCAGGGTTCCATGACACCCATCACAATTTTTAACCAAGCGCCTGTTTAAACTAGGAAACTCGACTGTAGTACAATCCGAAATAAAACTTGTGAGGGGACCTGCTTTACGGCAGGATGGCGGCATGACCCAGTCATTCTCATCCTTCCCCGGCGCCCGCTTCCTCCTGCCCGAAGACGGCCGTCAACTGGCGTATAGTGAGTACGGAGCTCCCTCTGGCTACCCGGTTATATTCGCTCACGGCATGCCCGGTTCCCGGCTGGAAGGCCGTTTTTTCGACGAACAGGCCCGTGTGGCCGGGTTCCGGATCCTTGCGCTGGATCGCCCCGGCATCGGTGCGTCGGAGTATCAACCTGAACGGCGCCTGCTGGATTACTGCGAGGACGTCCGTCTGCTTGCCGATCAACTGGAGCTTGCTTCCTTCGTGCACATGGGCTGGTCCAGCGGCGGTTCCCGCACCCTTGCCTGTGCGTACGGCCTGGCGGACCGGGTCAGTCAGGCCGTCGTCCTGTCAGGCTATACCCATTTTGCTGAATGCCCGGATAGCCGGACCCTGCTGTTGAAAACGCGCTGGCCGGGGCCTGTTCTGGCGGAGCTGAGCACGTCGCTGTTTCGCGCGGTGGTGGCCGTCGTGGTCTGGATTTCCCGACGACGGCCCGGCGTATACCTGCGTGAGGCCCGTTCGATGATCAGTGAACAGGACCGGCGACTGCTGGCGAATGAGGTGTTGCAGCACTATTTCCGGGAGGATCAGATTGCCTGTCTGAACAGTGGTGGGCGGGCAATTGCCACGGACCTGCTGACCGAGATGACGGATTGGGGGTTCCGGCTGGCACAAGTATCGGTGCCGACGCTGATCTATCAGGGCCAGCAGGACCCGTTTGTGCCGGAGCGCTTCGCCCGCCACATGGCCGACCATATCGCCGGAGCCGACCTCACGCTGTTGCCCGGGTCCGGACACCTGTATCCGCTGGATCCGGCGTTCCAGGCCGGTCTGTTTAACCGTCTACGGGAAAAGCTCGGCCTTGAGCCACCGGGCAGCACCCATGCCCCGGTCAGCGAAACGGGCCCGGTTTAATCCGGACGAATGCCCGCGCCCTTACAGACGGTCTCAGTGAAGGCCTGAAACGTAACTGGCTACGGCGGCAATTTCCGCGTCCGTCAGCCGTGACGCCACATCCATCATGATCTTGCTCTGGGCGCCGGTATTGCGTTCGCCACTGCGGTACGCCTTGAGCTGCTTGACCACATAGGCCGGATTCTGACCGCTCAGCCGGGGAAAACCGGCCGGACCGTTGCCCAGGCCGTGTGGGTTGTGGCAGCCTGCACAGGCGGGAACCCCAGACGCCATATTCCCACCCCGGAACAGTTTGCGACCGGCATCGACCAGATCCGGGTCCGCCTTGCCGATAATCATGTCCTGGCTGTTAAAGTACGCGGCCAGATCCTGCAGGTCCTGGTCCGACTTGCCGTTGAGGATGCCTGCCATCTGGGCAACATTACGCTTGCCTGACTGAATGTTGACGAGCTGCCGGTGGATGTAAACAGCCCCCAACCCGCTCAGTTTGGGATACTCGCCCATCACCGGTTGCTGACCGCCCTGGCCATGACAGCCGGCACAAACCGCCGCATTGGCCTTGCCGGCTTCAGGGTCCCCCGCACCGTAAACCGAAGTGGCCAGGCCCAACCCGAAAACAACACCTGCGATCAGATTTTTCATGCTCGCCCCGCTTCTCTTGTCTTTATAGTTGACGCAAACGTCATGCAGTCGACAGCCGCCAATGATAGCAGCCCGTATGATTATGCTCGTCAGCCACAGGGGTTCTGTGCACTGTCCGGATTTGCTGTAATATTACACATTAATTCCCGCTAACTGAAACCCAACAGGAAACCCTGTCTCCGTGCCGGATGATCTGACTCTCAAACCTCTGTCTTTCAACAGCGCCCGCTTTCTCGTCAGTGCTTCACGGCTGGAGGAATGCCCCCCTGATACTGGTGCGGAAGTGGCCTTTGCCGGTCGCTCCAACGCGGGCAAGTCAAGCGCGATTAACTGCATCACAACCAACGGCAAGCTGGCCAGAACCAGTAAAACGCCGGGGCGCACCCGGCTGATCAATTTTTTCTCCCTCAATCGCGAACATCGTCGCCTGGTTGACCTGCCGGGTTATGGGTACGCGAAAGTGTCCCGGGACATGAAGGATGACTGGCAGCACCACCTGGATCATTATCTGTCCCGGCGGGCCAGCCTGCGGGGTCTGGTGCTGGTGATGGATATCCGACACCCGCTGACCGACTTTGACCAGATGATGATTCAGTGGTGCGAGCATAACAGACTGCCGCTGATGATCCTGGCGACCAAGGCGGACAAACTGAAGTACGGCCAGGCCAAAACCGCATTGATGGGAATCGCCGGCAAGCTCAAAAGCTTCGAGTGCGTGCAGCACCTGCTGATGTTCTCAGCCACCAGCAAACAGGGTCTGGACGATGCCCGGCAGGCGCTGCTGGACTGGCTGGAGTCGCCGGCAGACGAGGCCGGCCCGGCCTGAACCAAAAAAAACCGGCCAGGAGTCCCGGCCGGAGAAAACGTCAGGGTTTGCGACGTACTCAAACCTGAGCCTAGCGCTCAGGATGACGCCGAACGAGTCCGATTGTCCGGTGTCAGTATTATGACCGGAGATCCTCGCACAAGTTCCCTGCACGGCTGCCCGGTTCAGACCCCGACCCACTCATCGCCCGGCAAGGCTGGCCGGTATTTTTCCCGCAACGTCATCACCGGCTCGCGATACTCCGGTGTCAGATAAGGGATCTCGAGAGTCAGCACCTGATAGATACCCTGCTTGAGTTCGGTCAGCGACAGATTGCTGGACAGGTCGACGGCTCCATGGGCGGTTTTGAGAAAAGCCATCCAGTTGGTGATCACCAGCCAGACATTCAGCGACATGGCCGCTCGCAGGGATGGGTCCTGGGCCACGATCACGCCCCCCGCGGTCAGTCCCTCGAAAATCTTCTGGATAGCCTCCAGGCAACGATTGGTAAACGCCCGGTAATCAATACGCAGACGCGGATCACTGTCGAGCAGAAATTCCAGATCACGGTGGAAAAACCGGTAGCTCCAGAGCCCGTCAAACACCGACTCCAGGTAAAACGTCAAATCCTCCAGCCGCAGCGGCCGGTCATCCGGAATCTGCAGGTAGTAATCCACCAGTTTTTCATACTCCAGAAAGATCTCGTAGATGATGTCCGACTTGTTGCGAAAGTGGTAGTAAAGGTTGCCCGGCGAAATCGCCAGATAGGCGGCAATGTGATTGGTCGTGACGTTGCGTTCGCCCTGTTCGTTGAACAGGTCGAGGCTTGCCAGAATGATTTTGTCTCGTGTTTTCATAAACTCATTGCCGGATTTTTTGTATTTCCACGCGCGCGGCCACGCTCCCGAAGGCCGTCTGGCCCGATCAGCCACTGGCGCCCGCTTGACTACCTAGAGTATATACTCTAATAATGGATTCAAGCGCAAATCGGTTGGTTTTTGACCACCCCGCACCGTCGCCCGCAACTCACCAGACAGCCCTCAACCAACCTGGCTGAAGCGCTGCGTAAAGGAGGCCATTGTGGTAGCCAATGTCGTTCAGTTGACCGAAAGTAAAAAGCAGATACAGACCTGTCGTCGCCTGTTTGAAAGCCAGCGCGAGGCCTTCAACCACAACACCATGCCCTCTCTGACCGAGCGGAAGGAAAACCTCAAGCGCCTCAAACGGGTGCTGCTGAGCAATGAGAGCCGGGTGGTAGAAGCGATTGATCGCGATTTCAGTTGTCGCTCACGGGACGAAACCCTGATCGCCGAAGTCATGCCGTCCATTCAGGCCATCAATTACGCGGTCAAACACCTCGACGACTGGATAAAACCCGCCAGACGCCACGTTTCGATACTGTTCCAGCCCGCCAGCAACAAGGTTCACTATCAGCCCAAGGGCGTTGTGGGCATTATCGTGCCCTGGAACTACCCGCTGTATCTGGCCGTTGGGCCTCTGGTCGCAGCCCTGGCCGCAGGCAACCGGGCCATGGTTAAAATGTCAGAATTCACACCTCACACCTCCGCGCTGTTCCAGGAACTGATAGAGCAGACCTTTCCCCAGGACCTGGTGGCCGTGGTCAACGGCGATGCAGACGTGGCCGCCGATTTTTCCGCCCGCCCCTTCGACCACCTGCTGTTCACCGGCTCCACATCGGTAGGCAGGCTGGTGATGCGAGCGGCGGCGGAAAACCTGACCCCGGTCACTCTTGAACTGGGAGGCAAATCGCCTGCACTGGTGTCTGCCGATGTTCCCTTGTCCGACGCCGCGCAGCGGATCGCCTTTGGCAAGGCCTTCAACGCCGGGCAAACCTGTGTCGCGCCCGATTATGTGCTTTGTCCGGCTGACCGGGTGCATTCCTTTGTGGACGAATTCCGTGATCAGGTCACCACCATGTATCCGCACCTTCGGGATAATGACGACTACACGGCCATCATCAATGAGCGTCAGTATCAGCGACTGTCCGGTTACATCGAAGACGCCCGCAACAAGGGGGCGGAGATCGTGACGATCAATCCGGCCCACGAGGACCTCAGCGACGGCACCCGTAAACTGCCGATCACCCTGATTCTTAATGCGACCCCGGACATGACCGTCATGCAGGACGAAATTTTTGGTCCGTTAATGCCGGTGGTGGCCTACAACAAGCTGGAAGATGCCCTTCGCTACATTAACGAACGACCTCGCCCGCTTGCCCTGTACTATTTCGGGTATGACAAGCAAGAACAGCAAGCGGTTGTGGAACAGACCCATTCCGGCGGCATGTGCATCAATGATGCCCTGGTTCATGTCGCCCAGGACGATCTGCCCTTCGGCGGCATCGGTGATTCCGGCATGGGCCACTACCACGGCCAGGAAGGCTTCCGGACCTTCTCCCATGCCCGCGCCATTTTTGCCAGACAACGCTTCAACAGCGGCAAATTCGTCTATGCGCCCCACGGCACAAGCATGCACAAAATGGTCTATCGCCTGTTCATTCGCTGAGAATTCACCCCCGGGTTACCGATAATGATCGGTTCCCGGGGCGTTCAAACCGTGCTCAAGCTGGTATTCTATAGGCACTCAGCCAATAAGGACCTGATTTATGACCACGGTTATCTACCCGGGGACGTTTGATCCCATCACCAATGGCCATACCGACCTGATTGAGCGGGCCGGCAAGCTCTTCAACAAGGTCGTGGTAGCAATCGCCTACAGCCCCAAGAAGCAGCCGCTGCTGAGCCTGGAAGAGCGGGTCGAACTGGTCAAGCTGGCAACCGGTCACCTGCCCAACGTGACGGTAACCGGCTTCAGCAACTTGCTGGCCGAGTTCGTCAAGCAGCAGAACGCAACGGTCATTCTGCGCGGTCTCCGTGCGGTCTCGGACTTTGAATACGAGTTCCAGCTGGCAGATATGAACCGCCGTCTGGCACCGGAGGTGGAAAGCGTATTTCTGACGCCTGCCAACCACCTGTCCTATATCTCGTCGACCCTGATCCGTGAAATTGCCTCGCTCAATGGTGACATCACCGAATTTGTCGACCCGGCCGTTGCCGCCGCACTGCGAAAAAAGTTCGATCAGGCGTGAGGGATTCCAGGCGTTTTGAACCCGATATACCAGCCTTTGCCGAGGTAGTTTAATGGCCCTGACAATTACCGATGAGTGCATCTACTGCGATGTGTGTGAGCCGGAATGTCCCAACGAGGCGATCTCCGCCGGTGACGATATCTATATCATCGATCCCGGCAAATGCACGGAGTGTGTCGGTCACTACGACGAACCCCAGTGCCAGCAGGTTTGTCCGGTAGACTGCATTCCGGTGGACCCGGCGCACATTGAAACCCGTGAACAACTGATGGAACGCTATCGCCGCCTGACCGGAGATGAGGCCTGGATAATGCGGTAATTCTATATCAGCGGCGGCAGAGGGATTTCCTTGCCGTTGATGGTCAACGCCAGATCCTTCAGCGTAGCGTTGAAATGAACCTCCCCTCCCTCGCGGGTCACCAGGCCCTGTTTTAACAGGGACCTGAACCGGTCCATCAGGGTGGGATTTGAAGCTACCAGGCTGACCGGGACCGTCAGACTGGCTGTGCCGGTCAGGCGCTGCATGATCAGCATCGACTCATCCTGCTTTGCCACCGGCAGCGTCGGGTGTGTCAGCATAAGGCTCCCCTCCACCCGACCGTTTGGCGTGGCAGCCGTCAGCGACGGAATCCCGATGGCCACGCCCGCCGCCGCGAACCGACGGAGAGCGCCGGCAAGGGCCTGCAGGGCCTGTTGCTGGCGGGCCGCTGCCGTCGATCCCGGACCCGCTGCTGCAGACAACGTATTTTTCTGAATCTGGTGCAGGGTCGCCTTCAACTCCTGCCAGGCCGCCACACTGACATCGCGCAGGGCAAACTCCATACGATAGGGGCCTGACGTTTTACCCGCCATGGCCAGCTGGTCAACCGACAAGGTGGCCTGGCTGTCCAGACGCTCCCCTGCCTGATCAGCGCTGACGTTGCTGTCGATGGCCAGATTGGTCAAGGCGACGGGCTCATGGCCTTCGGGCGCGACCACCACCCGGGCCAGCCCCAGATGCCCGCCGCCGGTCCAGACGTCACCGTGCAGTCGGGTCATCGTCTCATCAAAGCGGATACCGTCAACCGAAAACCGGCTGCCCGGCGCCTTGACCGTCATGCCCGGCCAGTTCAGGCTCATTGACAGCTGGCCCCCGGCGTCGCTGGTCTGCACCCGGGCGTGACTGCCCGCGATCGAGATCACGGCCCCGCTGTGCTTATCCGTTAACTCTATGGCCGGCACCGAGATATTCACCTCGGCATCCCCCCAGAGATGGGTCTCGATCACGATACTGGGCTGCCTGTCCGGAAACAGGGTCGCCAGAGCGGTGTTATCGTCAGACACCGGGTGTAGCTCAACCCGGCTGCCGGTTACCCCGTGATGCACCGTGCCCCTGAACTGAAGCTTCTGGACGGTGCCCGTTTCGGGATCCCGCAGATTGACCTGCCCCCCCAGATCGGCACTGAACAGATGACGCTGGTAGTGGCCCGTGCTGAAATCGAGAAACGGCTGCGCCGCATTGACTTCCCGGGTTGCCTCACCCCATTGCCGCTCGGTGAGAATACCAACCACCCAGGGTGCAGCAACCGCCGCCGCCAGAACGAATCCGCCAACCCACAACATCCATCGCTTCATCGTTTGTGTCCTGCTTATTTATTGGCCAGACGATCCATCAGCACCAGTTGGGACGCGAACCGGTCCTCCTCCCCAGCGGGCTGATTCTGAATGTAACGACCGTCGGACTGCAATACCCAGCTTTGGCAATTGTCCATCAGATAAGCGTCCAGATCGTCCCGCAGCCGTGCCGACAACTCCCTGTCTTCCACCGGAAAAGCCACTTCCACCCGGTTGACCAGATTGCGGACCATGGCATCAGCACTGGAGCAGTAAACCTCGGGCTTACCGTTGTTGCCAAAGTAATAGACCCGGGTGTGCTCCAGGAACCGACCGATGATGGAGCGCACTTCAATGTTCTCGGACAGTCCCGGAACGCCCGGACGCAGGCAACAGATACCGCGAACAATCAGTTGGACCCGGACCCCGGCCTGGGAGGCGCGGTACAGGGCCTTCATCACCTCCGGGTCGGTCAGTGCATTGATCTTGATAATGATTTGGCCGTTACTGCCAAAGCCGGCTTCGCGGTCGATCAACTCGATCAGTCTGCGGTGCAGCGTGAATGGGGCATGGAACAACTTTTTGATCTTCAGCACCTTGCCCATACCGGTCAGTTGCTGAAACAGCTTGTTGACGTCATCACCGAGCGCGTCGTCGCAGGACAGCAGGCTGTAATCGGTATACAGCCGGGCGTTACCGGCATGGTAGTTGCCGGTACCAAGATGAACGTATCGTTTCAGGCGTCCTTCCTCACGGCGCACAATCAGGATCATTTTGGCGTGGGTTTTATAGCCGACCACCCCATAAACCACGGTCACGCCGGATTCCTGCAACCGGCTGGCCAGTTCCAGGTTTTCGGCCTCGTCAAAGCGGGCACGCAATTCGATGACCGCCGTCACCTCCTTGCCCCGCCGGGCCGCATCCATCAGCGCTTCCACGATTTCCGAATCGGCACCGGTCCGGTAAAGAGTCTGACGAATGGCCAGTACCTGCGGATCCCGGGCCGCCTGCCGCAGAAAATCAATCACCGGAGTGAAACTCTCGTAGGGGTGCAACAACAGGATCGGCTGCTGACGAATGGCGTCAAACAGGGATTCTCGGTTGCGGATCTGTTTTGGCACCACTGCTGAAAAACCCGGATACGTCAGATCAGGGCGGTCTACCAGGCCCACAACCGCCATCAGCCGGGTCAGATTCACCGGTCCGTGAACCTTGTACAGGTCCCGTTCGGTCAGGCCGAACTCCCGCAGCAGAAACTGGAACAGGTCTTCCGGGCAATTGTCCGCAACCTCAAGCCGCACACCATCGCCGAACCGGCGACTGAGCAGCTCACCGCGCAAGGCCGATGCCAGATCTTCGAGGTCGTCTTCCAACTCCAGGTCCGCGTTGCGCGTCAGGCGGAACTGATAACATCCCTTCACGTCCATGCCGGGGAACAACTCGTCGGTGTGGGCGTGAATCATAGAAGACAGGAACACCAGGTTATCGCCACCGTCACAGACGTCATCCGGCAACCGCACCAGCCGTGGCAGGGAGCGCGGCGCCGGCACAATCGCCATGCCGGTTTCTCGACCGAAGGCATCCTTGCCGTCCAGTTCGACGATAAAATTCAGGCTCTTGTTCACCAGGCGCGGAAACGGATGGGACGGATCGAGCCCGATGGGGTTCACCACCGGCAATATCTCTTCCTCAAAATAGCGCTGCACCCATTCGGCCTGAGCCGGCGTCCAGTCCTTGCGACGGACAAAATGGATATTTTCCTTTTCCATTTCAGGAATGAGGACATTGTTGAGAATGTCGTACTGCTCGTGGATCACCTCATGGGCGACGCGGCTGATTTCGTTCAACAACGGCTCGGGAAGCATGCCGTCCGGCCCGATGCTCTCACGACCATACTTCATTTGCTGGCGCAGTCCGGCCACCCGGATTTCGAAAAATTCGTCCATGTTGCTACTGAAAATGCAGCAGAATATCAGCCGGTTGATCAGCGGATGAGTCGCATCCAGAGCCTGCTGCAACACGCGGTAATTGAATTGCAGGTGGCTGACTTCGCGATTGAAGTAGTTTTCACTGGCCCCCGGGTCGATCACCTCGGGGGCTGACGGCGACACCTCCGGCTCGACCGTCTCCGGTGCCCGATCCAGTTTGTTTGCGGATTCGCTGGTCATCTATGACAATTCCTTGCTTGGGTGGCGTCTGAGGGCAACCTGTCAATTCAGCGGCTATGACACTGCATCAAACGCGCCGCGCGCCGGGCGAAGTAGGTCAGAATGCCGTCGGCACCGGCCCGACGCAGACAGACCAGGCTTTCCATCATTACTGTTTCCTCATCCAGCCAGCCATTGCCGGCCGCGGCCATATGCATGGCGTACTCGCCACTGACCTGATAGACAAACGTGGGCACTTTCAGCTCGTGCTTCACCCGGTGCACGATGTCCAGATAGGGCATTCCTGGCTTGATCATCACCATATCGGCCCCTTCGGCCAGGTCCATGGCCACCTCGTGTAGTGCCTCATCACTGTTGGCCGGATCCATCTGGTAGCTGGCCTTGTTGCTCTTGCCCAGGTTGGCCGCCGAGCCCACCGCGTCCCGGAACGGGCCGTAATACCCCGAGGCATACTTGGCTGCGTACGCCAGAATCCGGGTGTTGAGGTGACCCGCTGACTCCAGTGCTTCCCGGATAGCACCTACCCGACCGTCCATCATGTCCGACGGGGCGACGACGTCAGCGCCAGCATCCGCATGGGACAACGCCTGACGCACCAGCGCTTCAACGGTGGTGTCGTTGAGGACGTACCCGTCATGATCAATAATGCCGTCCTGGCCGTGGGTGGTAAACGGATCAAGGGCGACATCGGTAATCACCCCAAGTGACGGATGGGCCTTTTTCAGGGCACGGGTCGCGCGCTGGGCCAGGCCCTGTGAATCCCAGGCCCCGGAGCCGGACAGGTTTTTCTCGGCCGGCGTCACCACCGGGAACAGCGCCACTGCCGGAATGCCCAGATCAACCAACTCGGCCGCTTCCTCGACCAGGATATCAATACTGACCCGCTCCACACCGGGCATGGACGGCACAGGCTCACGCTGACCCGTGCCTTCAAGGACAAACACAGGAAATATCAGATTATCCGCCGACAGCCGGTTTTCCCGGACCATACG
>JASBRL010000075.1 GCA_030149475.1 Marinobacter sp. | reverse complement strand
GCCGACCTGTTCGATAGCCTCGCGCACAGGTCGGAATGACTGTCGGTGTTCGGGGGTCGCACCCAGGCGCAGCAAAGCCTCCAGGTGCAAAGGCGTAGGGTATCCCTTGTGCTGGGCGATGCCATAACCGGGGTACTGCTTATCGAGCGTTACCATTTCGCGGTCCCGCACGACCTTGGCGACGATTGACGCCGCGCTGATGGCTTCAACCCTGGAATCACCTTTGACTACGGGTTCCGACGGCCAATGCCAGCGGGGGCAGCGATTGCCGTCAACCAGCACGTACTCCGGCAACACGGACAGCCCGGCGACGGCCCGTTCCATGGCCACCAGCGTGGCCTGGAATATGTTCAGCCGATCAATCTCGTCCGCGTCACAGCGACCCACGCTCCAGGCTGCGGCTCGTCTGATGATCTGATCGTACAGTTCATCACGGCGTTTTTCCGAGAGTTTCTTGGAATCGGCCAGCCCGTCAATCGGACGCGCGGGATCGAGGATCACCGCTGCTGTCACAACCGCACCAACAAGAGGGCCGCGCCCCACCTCGTCTACCCCGGCAAGCTTCCAGCCCTGATACTGGCAGACAAACGGGGGCAACTCTGCACGCCTAGGCATGACCGGCACCCCCCTCCAACAGACCTGACAGCGCCACTGCGGCCCGTTCGTCGGCGTTTTGCCGCAACTCCTGGTGCAGGCCGGTAAAGGCGTCTTTCAGGCGAGTTCGTACCTGATCATTTTCCAGCTGCTCCATAACGGCTGCTCCAAGCGACTCCGGCGTCGCCGCTTCCTGCAATAATTCCGGCACCAACGCTTCCCGGGCAAGCAGGTTGGGCAAGGCGATATGGGGAATGCGGACCATACGAGAGAGAATGGCATAGCTGAATCCGGATAAGCGGTAGCCCACTACCATAGGTTTTTTCAACAGCATCGCTTCAAGCGTGGCTGTACCAGAGGCCAGCAGCACGACATCGGATGCCGCCATGACTGTTCTCGACTGACCCGAGACCAGAGTAACCGGCAGCTTGACGTCCAGCGCCTCCACGAGCTCCCGGACCTGCCTCTCCCGAGCCTTGTTCACGCACGGAATCACCAACTGCAGGTCCGGTCGCCGGGTCTGTATCCACCGCGCCGCCTCGAGAAAAAGCCCGCCCAGCCGTTCAATTTCGCCACTGCGGCTGCCAGGCAGAATGGCCAGCACCGCTGCTTCGGCATCCAGCCCCAGACTTCTCCGGGCGTCCCGGGTGTCAGGTTCCATCGGAATCAGATCGGCCAGTGGGTGACCGACAAACGTCACCGGAACCTGATGATCCTCGTAGAACCGGGCTTCGAAGGGAAACAGCGTGAGCATTCGGTCAACCGAACGGGCAATGCCCACGACCCGGTTCTTGCGCCAGGCCCAGACCGACGGGCTGACATAGTGTGCAGTGCGAATGCCTGCATCATGGCAGCGTCTTTCAATGCCCAGGGTAAAGTCAGGGGAGTCGATCCCCACCACCAGATCGGGAGGTGTGGCGAGGAAATAGGCCATCAGCCGGGCACGAATACTGAACAGCTCCCGCAGGCGCTCCAGTACCTCTACCAGCCCCATGACCGACAGTCGCTCCATGGGTACCAGCGAATGAAAGCCCTCCGTGATCATTTCATCACCACCGATACCAACGAAGCGGGCATTGGGGTAACGTCGACGAAATGACCGGATGAGTCCGGCACCGAGGATATCCCCGGATGCCTCGCCAGCGACAATTCCTACCGTGAGAACGCGCTGGCTGATAACCTCGGGGACAGAGCTGATCACTACCTTACAATGCCCCGCTCCGTCATTTTGAGGGACTCGATCAGAGGCACTATGGCATCAAGATCGCCGTAACTGGCTTCCAGTTCGGCAATGGCCTGTTCAATGGTCAGCCCCTGGCGATAGATGAGTTTATAGGCCCGCCGCAACTGCAGCAGGGTATCTTTGTCGAAACCACGGCGACGCAGGCCTTCGATATTGATGCCATGGGGTGAAGCCGACTGGCCACTGACCATAACGTAGGCCGGAATATCCTTCAGCACGATGCTTCCCCCTGCACTCATGCTGTGGGGACCTATGTGACAGAACTGGTGAACCATGGTGCCACCACCTAGAATTGCCCAGTCACCTACGTCCACGTGGCCTGCAAGGGTGGCACAGTTGGCCAGGATGGTATTGTCCCCGATCAGGCAGTCATGGGCCACGTGCACATACGCCATCAGCAGATTATGGTTGCCAATACGGGTTTCACCGCGGTCCTGCGTGGTGCCGCGATGAATGGTACAACTCTCTCGAATGGTGTTGTTGTCGCCGATCAACAGTGTGGTCGGCTCACCGGCGTATTTCTTGTCCTGGCATTCTTCGCCAACGCTGGCAAACTGGAAAATTCGATTATTACGGCCAACACGGGTCGGGCCCTTCACCACCACGTGGGAAAATATTTCGGTGCCTTCACCAATCTCGACGTCGGGACCTATATAGCTCCACGGACCCACGGTGACGTTCTCGGCCAGGCGTGCCGAAGGATCCACAATTGCCTGAGGATGGACACCCGACCAGTGTTGCGCCGCCATCAAACATTTCTCTCCGCTGTCATAACCTCCGCCACGCAGGCGACCTGATCATCAACCAGAGCGCGGCAGTCGAATTTCCAGATGCCATGTTTACCGGAGACGAAACGTGACTCCATACGTAACTGATCTCCCGGCACCACAGGGCGCTTGAACCGCACCTTACTGGACCCTGCGAGGTAGTGTATCACGCCGTCAGACGGTTTCCGGTCAACCGTCACAAAGCCAAGAATCCCTGACAACTGGGCCATGGCCTCAATCATCAGCACACCCGGCATAACCGCCTTATTGGGGAAGTGGCCGGTAAAGAACGGCTCATTAATGGACACGTTCTTGTAACCCACGATCGACACGCCCTTCTCTACCTCAAGCACCCGGTCGACCAGCAGAAACGGGTACCGGTGCGGCAGAAACTCCATAATCTCATCGATATACATCATCAGGATTGGCCTCAGCCTTCACATTTTTTTTCCAGTTCTTTTAGCCTGCGTGCCATGGCATCGAGCTGACGAAAACGAACCGCATTCTTGCGCCACTGGCGGTTGGTGTCGACACCGGTCCCGGATGAATAGATACCGGACTCGCGGATATCCGTGGTGACCATTGTCATGCCGGTCAGATGAACCTGATCCCCTATTGTCACGTGACCGGCAACGCCGGAGGCACCACCGAACACACAGTGCCGGCCCACCTTCGTGCTGCCGGCTATGCCGACGAAGGCGGCCATGGCCGTGTGATCGCCAATACTGACGTTATGGGCAATCTGGATCAGGTTGTCCAGTTTGACGCCATTGCCGATCACTGTGTCGTCCAGGGCACCGCGATCAATGGTGGTGTTGGCCCCCACTTCCACATCGTTGCCCAGCACAACCCGTCCGACCTGGGCAATTCGATGCCAGACCCCGCTCTCGTTCGCAAACCCGAAGCCGTCCGAGCCGATGACCGAACCGCTCAGGATGTGACAGCGCTCCCCCATAACCACATCATGGGCAAGCGTTACCCTGGCCTGCAGCCGCGTACCTGCTCCCAACTGGCAACGGGCACCGACAACACAACCCGGGCCGATCATCACATTATCGCCAACGTGGACGCCAGCTTCGATAACCGCAAGCGGGCCTATCGATGCTGATTCGGCAATGTTTGCGGAAGGGTCAATGACCGCACTGGGATGGCACCCGGCCGACGGAGACGGTGCCGGGTCAAACCAATGGCTGAGGCGAGCATACCCGAGGTACGGATTATCCAGTAACAGGACATTGGTCGGAGACTGATCAGTCAGCCCGGGGGAAAGAATAACGGCCGAGGCACGCGTGTCCGCCAGATAACGGGCGTAAGACGGGTTGGCCAGAAAGGATATCTGGCCCGGCACCGCCGCCTGCAGGGTGGCAATGCCGGTGATCACCGTTTGCGGATCTCCCTGAAGCTCCGCGCCGAGTGCCGCCGCAATCTCACCCAGCTGAAAAGATCCCTGATTCATAGTCCGCTCCAGCTCATCTTGCGGGTACCGGCGACAAATACCCGCACCGGCCCCGTTCGGGCTTATTTATTCAGTTTATCCAGCAGTTCCGGGGTCAGATCCATGTCCGGCTTGGCGTATACTACGGCCTCACTGGGCAGAATCAGATCCAGATTGTGCTTATCAAGCAATTCCTTCACCGCCTGATCCACAGCCGGCCGTGCCTTTTCCAGAAAGTCCTGCTTACGGCTGGAGACGGAGGCGTCCAGACGTTGTTTCAGACGATTGAATTCCTTCACCTTGTCCTGAAACTCACTGGCGAGCTTGCTGCGCTCGGTGTCGTTCATCATGGCACTGTCTTTTTCCAGCCGCTCCTTGAGCTTGCGCGCCTCGTCCTGAGCACTGCGGACTTTGGCTTCGTCGCCGGAAAAGTCCTTTTTGAGCTGATCACTGAACGCCTTGGCATCGTTGGAAGAAAACAGTGCCTGGCGCAAATCGACAACACCAATTCGCGTTTCCGAGAGCGCCGGCAGCGACATCATCAACGCCAGCAGTCCGATCATCAGGCGAGTTCTGAACATGAGTAAATCTCCTTGA
>JASBRL010000069.1 GCA_030149475.1 Marinobacter sp. | reverse complement strand
GCCACACCCCCCTCCATCTGAGTGGTTTCCTGGCGCAACACCTCATCCCGGGTGGATACGTTGCCGGAAAAATTCACCCGCCGTACATAGGCCCGCTTACCCGGCTCCACGAAGAATGTGACGGACGCCGTATTGTCGTCTGCGGTTTTAGGGACGCCGTTGACGTTGGCGAAAGTATAGCCCTCACGACCCAGGCGACGGGAAATCAGTTCCGAACTGTTGGTCACCGCCTCGCGGGAGAAGGTGTCGCCCGCTTTTATCGAAATAAGTTTGCGCAACTCCTCTTCCGGGACAATCAGATCACCCCGGATATTCACGTCCGAGACCGTGTATTTGGGCCCCTCGTTGATTGCCAGCGCAATGAACACCTGTTTCTTGTCTGGCGATATCGAGACCTGACTCGACTCCACACTGAAATCCAGATAGCCCCGATCCAGGTAGAATGACCGCAATGTTTCCAGGTCGCCACTGAGGCGTTCACGGGCGTATTTGTCCGCGTTGGTAATAGACGTCCAGAGGTTCTTGGTTTTGAGCTCAAACAGATCCTTCAGGGTTGCGTCGCTGAAATCCTTGTTACCAATGATATTGATATGCCGGATCGCGGCAACGTCGCCTTCATTGATGTTCAGGCTGATCGCGACACGATTGCGGGGAAGGTCTTCAGCAGTGGCTTTCACCTGGGCACTGTAGCGCCCCTGACTGACATAGGACCGGAGAACCTCAAGCTCCAGACGCTCCAGCGTGGCACGCCGGAACACCTGCCCCTCCTGCAAACCGGCACTTTTCAGCGCCTGTTTCAGCTTGTCCGTTTCAATGGCCTTGTTGCCCTTGATATCAATGGAACTGATCGCCGGCCGCTCCTTCACGGTAAGTATCAGTACTCCGCCGTCCCGGCTGGCCGAAATGTCCGTGAACAGTCCGGTTCGAAAGAGCGTCTTGATGGCATCGGCCAGCGCCATATCATTAACTTTCTCACCGATATCCACGGGGAATGACGAAAAGACGTTACCGGCAGAAACCCTCTGGAGGCCCTCTACTTCAATATCGGAAACAACAAAGTTATCGGCAAACGCCGTTTGGGGAAGCCATGCTGTTACCAGAAGGCCTAAAGCCACGCCAATTAGAGAACGTCTCATTCAGTTAATTCGCCTGTTTGTGCGCGTAAAGGAGGTCGCAATTCTCACAACCGCATCAGGTCGTTGTAAAGAGCAAATACCATTAATGTGAAAATCATTGCCATACCAATTCGTAAACCGACGGCCTGAACCTGCTCGGACAGCGGCTTGCGTCGAATGGCCTCAATGCCATAGAAAACAATGTGACCTCCATCCAGAACCGGCACCGGCAGCAGGTTAAGCACCCCCAGGCTGACGCTGAGATAGGCCAGAAAACGCATGAAATCCTCGAATCCGGAGCTGACACTCGCCTCCGCCACCCGGGCAATGGTGATCGGTCCGCTGAGATTGCTCGGCGACAACAGCCCGGTAAGCATTTTGCCAATGGCGACCAGCGTCAGGCGGGTATCATCCCAGGTTTCCGAGACCGCCCGGGGGATCGCGGCGACAGGTCCATACTGGACATGCCGAACCCGGTCCTCCGGCCAGTCGACCGGCTTGACACCGGCACCGACATAACCCTGAACCTCGCCCTGGTCGTTGGTTCTGGCCACCGGTGTCACCGGCACTGTCAGTTTTTCGCCATTCCGGGAGAGTGTCACCGACAACGTTTTTTCCGGCGAGGCCTGAATATCACGAACTAACGCAAACCAGTCGCCGACGGGTTTTCCATTCACCGCCAGAATGGTATCGCCGGGCTGCAAACCGGCCTTCTCGGCGCGCCCACCACTCACGATCTGTCCGAGGGTGGCGGGAAGATCCGGCCGCCAGGGTTGAATACCAAACCGGGCCAGCGGATCCGGAGATTCATCGTTCAGGCGCCAGCCATTCAGCTCAGCGCTGAGGGTCTCCGGCTGACCGTGGTCGCTGACCTTAACTGAAATAAGCCCCTGTTCACCAGTGCGCTCCAGCAAACGCATATTGATTTCGCGCCATGAGGTAACCGTATGACCATCGACCTGTCGAATCTCCATACCGCTGGTGAGCCCCATGCGGTCGGCGATGGAATCGGGTTTCACCTCACCGACCACCGGCGCCATCACCGAAAAGCCGACCAGGCTCAGCACCCAATAGGCGACAATCGCAAACAGGAAATTGGCTACCGGACCTGCGGCAGCAATGGCAATTCGCTTGCCGGGTGACTTGGAGGTAAACGCCTGGTGGCGCTGGTCTTCCGGCACCGGCCCCTCACGCTCGTCGAGCATTTTGACGTAACCACCCAGAGGGATCGCGGCGACAGCAAACTCGGTTCCGTGGCGGTCATAGCGCGAAAACAACGGCTTGCCAAAACCCACCGAAAACCGGAGCACCTTGACACCACAACGGCGGGCCACCCAGAAGTGTCCGAACTCATGGATCGTAACCAGTATCCCCAGCGTGACCACCAGAGCCAGAACCGATTGAATTATCTGCATAGCATTCCAGGGAAACCTTGATCAATGGACATGGGAAATATGTTGCCGGGCAATTTCGCGGGCCTCAAGATCCTTCGCCAGTATGACCTCAAAGGTGTCGGCTGTGGCAACAGCAATCTCCGCCAGGGTCCGCTCTATGATAACGGGGATGTCACAAAAACGCAGGTTACGGCCAAGAAAGGCAGCCACCGCCTCCTCATTGGCGGCATTGAGCACGGCCGGGGCGGTCCCACCCGACTCAAAGGCCTCTGCCGCCAGGCGCAAACAGGGGAAACGGTGCAGATCCGGCCGCTCAAAATGAAACCGCCCCAGAGCGAACAGGTCCAGCGGTTCAACACCGGTTTCGATCCGCTCGGGCCAGGCCAGGCCATTGGCAATGGGCGTGCGCATGTCCGGGCTACCCAGTTGCGCCAGCACCGAACCGTCCACATACTCCACCATGGAATGGATGATGCTTTCAGGGTGGACATGCACTTCAATGCAATCCGGGCGGGTATTGAACAGCCAGCAGGCTTCGATCAACTCCAACCCTTTGTTCATCAGCGTGGCAGAATCGACCGAAATCTTCCGACCCATGGCCCAGTTAGGATGGGCACAGGCCTGGGCGGGCGACACCCGTTGCAGCTCATCTACCGTATGGTTGCGAAACGGCCCGCCCGACGCGGTCAGCAGGATGCGTCGAACTCCGGCACCGGCAAGATTCCGTACCTGCCCCGGAGGCAGGCATTGAAAAATGGCATTGTGCTCACTGTCGATCGGCAATAACGTCGCCTCAGACTCAGCGACGGCGTCCATAAACAGCTTGCCGGACATCACCAGCGCTTCCTTGTTGGCCAGCAATACACGCTTGCCGGCACGTACCGCCGCCAGAGTGGACGGCAGCCCCGCGGCGCCGACAATCGACGCCATCACGGTGTTAACGGCGGCCGCAGCGGCAACTTCGCACAGTCCCCCCTGCCCACTCAGCACCTGTGTCCCGGGCTCGCCGGCCAGCGATCGTTCGAGCTTCTCGGCGGCACGGTCATCCGCCATTACCGCTATGCGCGGCCGAAACTCGCGGCATAACGCCAGCATTTGCTCAACGGCAGTATTGGCCGTAAGTGCGTACACGGTGAACCGCCCGGGGTGACGCCGGATCACATCCAGCGTGTTCAGGCCAATCGAGCCGGTGGCGCCAAGTACGGTGATCTGTTGCATCATGCCCCGCCCGCACTGAGCCAGCCCAGCAACGTGATCAGCAGGGCAAAGACCGGAATCGCCGCCGTCAGGCTGTCGATACGATCCATTATGCCTCCGTGGCCGGGTAGCAGTTGGCTGCTGTCCTTGATCCCGCGAAAACGCTTCATCATGCTTTCCAGTAAATCTCCAAGAACCGAGACCAGCCCGGCTACCAGGCTGGCCAGCACCAGCTTGAATGTGCTGATCGCGGACGCGTGGGCCAGCAGGCTGACCACTCCGGCAAGCATGGCAACCGCCAGCAGGCCGCCCCAGACACCGGCCCATGATTTCCCGGGGCTGACCTGCGGGGCCAGTTTGGCCCTGCCAAAGGCTCGACCAGCAAAGTAGGCGCCGATGTCCGCTACCCACACGATGCAGAATACGTACAGTATCAGCAGCAGATTGTTGTCCGAGTCACCAAACTGGAATGCGCCTGTGCGCATATGGTTCAGACCAACCCAGGCCGGCACCAGCACCAGTGCACCCATGACGGCCCGGATGACCGGGGACTGCCAGCGCTCACTGCCCCGGGGATAAGCGCGGACCATCACCAATGACAGCAGCCACCAGAGCAATGCCAGCCAGAGCACACCAACGGCATCGACCGTCAGCAGGCCCGGCATCATAACCGCAATCACCAGGCCATAGGCAACCCGGGCTGGCATCGACGTCCAGCCCGCCATATTCGCCCACTCCCAGGCCCCGACCATGATGATGAGCCCGGTAAACAGGGCAAAGCCGAACGGTGGCAGGAAAAAAATCCCGATCACAGCGATCGGCGCAAGAACAAGTGCGGTTATAATTCGTGTTTTGAGCACAGTGCCGGTCGCTCTGTTGTCGTTATTTTTGCAAGGTCTGACAGGCGATCTGGTCATCAGTCTGACCGAAACGCCGCTGGCGCCCTGCATAAGCCCTGAGTGCCTCACGCATTTCCGCTTCACCGAAGTCTGGCCAGTATACACGGGAGAAGTAAAGCTCGGTGTAGGCCAGATGCCAGAGCAGAAAATTGCTGATACGCTGCTCACCGGCGGTGCGAACCATCAAGTCCGGTAACGGCAGATCACTGATGGACAGGTACTCCCGAAGGGTATCATCGGTAATGTCTGACGGATTCAGGGCACCTGCCTTTACCTGTTCGGCGATGGCGCGGGTGGCCTGGGTGATATCCCAGTGGCCACCGTAATTGGCAGCGATCACCAGAGTCATGCGGGTATTGTTACGGGTGAGAGCCTCTGCCCGGTCCATGTGCTCCTGAAGCGTGGCACTGAACGCCGTGCGATCGCCGATGATGCGCAGGCGGATATCGTTGCGATGAAGCTTCTTGACCTCCCGCTCCAGCGCAAACAGAAAAAGGCGCATCAGCGCCGATACCTCGTCAGCGGGACGTCGCCAGTTTTCACTGGAAAACGCAAACAGGGTCAGCACTTCCACGCCTTCCCGGGCACAGGTTTCGACAGTCGCCTTGACCGCATTGACACCGGCCTTGTGGCCCGCGACTCCCGTCAACCGGTGAGCCTTCGCCCATCGATTGTTACCATCCATGATGATCGCTACGTGCCTGGGCCGGTCGCCTGCGGCAACCGGTATGTCGGCCGTTCCTGTATCGGTCATGCCATCCCCTGATCAGCGGCGAGCCTGCGCCCGGCCTCGCGTTGTCGGTGCGAACAGAAACTGCCGGAGGTCATACCTCCATCAGATCCTCTTCTTTGGATTTCAGTACCTTGTCGATTTCGGCAATGTAGCGATCGGTCAGTTTCTGGATCTCGTCCTCACCCCGACGTTCTTCGTCTTCGTTGATTTCCTTTTCCTTCAACAGTTCCTTGAGATCGTTATTGGCATCCCGACGGGCATTCCGGACCGATACCCGGCCATGCTCGGCATCCGCCCGCGCCTGCTTGACCATATCCTTACGGGTCTCTTCGGTCAGCATGGGCATGGGCACACGAATGACATCCCCGTTGGTGGACGGATTCAGACCCAGGTCCGCCATCATGATGGCCTTCTCGATCACCGGAGTCATGTTCTTTTCCCACGGCGCAACCACCAGAGTCCGGTTGTCTTCCACGTTGACACCGGCCACCTGCTTGAGGGGTGTATCCTGGCCATAATAATTCACCATGACACCATCAAGGATGGACGGGTTGGCGCGACCGGTACGAATCCGGTTGAATGCCGTCGACAGAGCCTCAAGACTCTTCTTCATGCGCTTTTCAGCATCGGACTTAATTTCGTTGATCACAGCAGTATCCTTAATTCGTTGTGGGGCTGCCCCACCAGGGGCATGCAGGCATCATGCGACGACGCTGCTCCCCTCTTCAATCAGAGTTCCTTCGTTTTCGCCCACCACAATCCGGGTGAGCGCCCCCGCCTTGCTCATATTAAAAACCCGGACCGGCATGTTCTGGTCCCGGCACAGGCAGATGGCCGTCAGATCCATCACGCCCAGTTTCTTGTCCAGCACTTCATCGTACGTCAGGCGGTCGTATTTGATCGCACTCGAATCCCTGACCGGATCCGCCGAGTATACACCGTCCACCTTGGTTGCCTTGAGCACAGCGTCAGCCTCAATCTCGATACCCCGCAGGCAGGCCGCCGAATCGGTGGTGAAAAACGGATTGCCAGTCCCGGCACAGAAGATCACCACGTCGCCGTCTTTCAGGCTGCGGAGCGCACGGCGACGATCATAGTGCTCGACCACGCCGCTCATGGGAATCGCTGACATCACGCTGGTACGGATATTGGAGCGCTCAAGGGCATCGCGCATGGCCAGGCCGTTCATCACGGTCGCCAGCATGCCCATGTGATCCCCGGTCACCCGGTCCATACCGGCCGCGTTGAGGGCGGCACCGCGAAACAGGTTACCACCGCCGATAACAAGCCCGACCTGAACACCGATACCGATCAGAGCGCCTATTTCCAGCGCCATACGATCCAGAACCTTGGGATCAATACCAAAATCGTGTTCGCCCATCAGGGCTTCGCCACTGAGTTTGAGCAATACGCGCTTGTATCTGGGCTGGGTACTGGATGGCTTCGGCATGACGGAACGTCCCCTTCTTCATGGCGCCCGGCAGGGCGATGACTCAGTGGGCAGGCCGCCGGCCAAAGACGACAGGCGGGCCGGACCTGTATGTGACATATCTCTTCAGGCGACGGCGAATCGGCCAAAAGAGGTATCTCAGATACAAGCCCGCCACGAGGACCGGTTAAACCGGTCAACGTGGCAGACCAGGCTGGTGGCTCTGAATCCTGTCGTAATATCGGTTACAACGACGCCGGATTCGCCACCGACAGAAGATCAGGACTTGCCGGTGCCCGCCGCTGCGGCGACCTCGGCTGCAAAGTCCACTTCTTCCCGTTCGATACCTTCGCCGACTTCAACCCGCACGAAGCCAACCAGTTCGGCGCCGACGCTCTTGATCAGCGCGCCTACGGTCTGCTCCTGATTTTTGACGAACGGCTGTTCGACCAGGCTGTTTTCTTTCAGGAACTTGTTGATGCGGCCGGTCATCATCTTTTCCACAATCTCGGCAGGCTTGCCAGCCATATCCGGCTGTGCACGAATGATGTCCTTTTCCTTCTCGACTTCTTCGGAAGGCATCTCTTCGGTTTTGCCAACACGCGGGTTAACGGCAGCAACGTGCATGGCAACGTCACGGGCCGTCTCCGCATCACCGGCGGTCAGTGCAACAACCGCAGCAATCTTGTTGGTGCTGTGAACATAGCCACCGACCACTGCGCCTTCAATCTTGACGATGCGACGGACGCTGATGTTTTCGCCGATTTTCTGGACCAGCGCTTCACGCTTGCTTTCCAGCTCACCGTCCATCAGCCGGGCAACGTCGGTTTCGCCTTTTTCGAACGCCACGTCCAGTGCTTCACGGGCGAAGTTCAGGAAGTTGTCGTCGCGGGCAACAAAGTCCGTCTCGGAGTTGACTTCCAGCACGTAGGCGCAGGTGTTGTCATCAGAGACCCTGACCAGAGACACGCCTTCAGCCGCGGTACGACCGGCTTTCTTGGCGGCTTTCAGGCCAGATGACTTACGCAGTTCTTCGATTGCCGCGTCGACGTTGCCGTCCACTTCAACCAGCGCTTTTTTGCACTCCATCATGCCTAGACCGGTGCGCTCACGCAGCTCTTTGACCATTGCAGCAGAAATAGCAGCCATGTTCAGTCCTCTTGTTTCACGAATCTGGGGATCGGTGTCCGGCTGAACCGGCACCGCCTTAATAATCAAGTCCGGTTGCTTGATACATACCGGCAGCAAACCCTGTTGGCGCCCGGGTTGGCGCGCAGATGACCGGGTCAGTCCTGACCAACCCGGGGCGCTTTTAATAGAGAAGGGGCCGGAGCAATCCGGGCCCCCTCAATGCGGACCCACCTGTGTCGGGCATGGCAGCATCAAGCCTTACTCGGCCGCCGGAGCGTCCTCTGCACTTTCACTGATCTCGACAAACTCGTCAGCGCCGGCACCTGCGGTGCTGGCCTCCAGACAGGTATCTGCAATCGCTTTCACATAGATCTGAATCGCGCGAATCGCATCGTCGTTGCCCGGAATGACATAATCCACGCCGTCAGGATCGCTGTTGGTATCCACAATGCCAATGACCGGAATACCCAGTTTGTTGGCTTCCTTGATCGCAATCCGCTCGTGGTCCACGTCAATGACGAACAGGGCATCGGGCAGGCCGCCCATGTCTTTGATACCACCAATGCTGCGCTCAAGCTTGTCCATCTCGCGGGTACGCTCAAGGGCTTCTTTTTTGGTCAGCTTGTCAAAAGTACCATCCTGGCTCTGGGTCTCCAGATCACGGTAGCGACGGATGGACTGACGAATGGTCTTGTAGTTGGTCAGCATGCCGCCCAGCCAGCGATGGTTGACGAACGGCTGGCTGGCGCGCTCTGCCTCTTCCTTGATGATCTTGGCCGCCGCACGCTTGGTACCGACGAACAGGACCTTGTTCTTGCTCTCGGCCAGCTTCTGGACAAAATCCAGGGCATCGTTCATTGCCGGAACAGTCTGTTCAAGGTTGATGATATGAATCTTGTTGCGAGCACCGAAAATGTACTTGGACATTTTCGGATTCCAGTAACGGGTCTGGTGACCGAAGTGGGCGCCTGCCTTGAGCAGGTCACGCATATTTACCTGAGCCATGATATGTACCTTTTTAGCTTCGGGTTAGTCCTCCACACGTCCAATCACCCCAACCTGTCGGAGACAGGCACCCTGGGATAACGTGTCGACGTGTGTGCGAATTTGCCGGATTCAAACTCCGGCGGGCGCGTTTATACCATAAATGGCACTTTTGGCGCCAGCAGTTTTGTTGCCGGATTGCGCACCTTGTACCCTTACCCCGCGGCCCTTAAAATGCGATTTCAGTCTGAACACACGGGATTCCCCATGCAGGTAACTATCAAGACGGCGGACGAGATCGAAAAGATGCGGGTCGCCGGTCGTCTGGCCGCCGATGTGCTTGAAATGATTGGCGACTACGTCAAGCCCGGTGTCACCACCGAAGAGCTCGACCGCATCTGTCACGATTACATCGTGAACGAGCAGAAAGCCATTCCGGCGCCGCTGAACTACAAGGGATTCCCGAAATCCGTCTGTACATCGGTCAATCACGTCATCTGCCACGGCATCCCGTCGGACAAGAAGGTGCTCAAAAACGGCGACATCCTCAATATTGATGTCACTGTTATAAAGGATGAGTACCACGGCGATACCAGCAAGATGTTTGTAGTCGGCGAGCCCAAACCCGGCACCGAGCGGCTGATCAGGGTGACCCAGGAGTGCCTGTACATCGGCATCGACATGGTCAAACCGGGCGTTCGCCTGGGCGATATCGGTCACGCCATCCAGAAGCATGCCGAAAAGCACCATTATTCCGTGGTTCGCGAGTACTGTGGCCACGGCATCGGCAAGGTCTTCCATGAAGAGCCGCAGGTGATGCACTACGGCAAGCCCGGTACCGGCATGGCGCTGGAAGAAGGCATGTGCTTCACCATTGAACCCATGATCAACCAGGGCAAGTACCAGACCAAGCTGCTCCCCGACGGCTGGACCGTGGTCACCAAGGACCACAAACTGTCCGCCCAGTGGGAACACACCATTCTGGTAACCGCAGACGGTCACGAGGTCCTTACCCGACGGCCGGACGAGTCGATCTGGTGAGTCTGGCCGCGAACGAGGCGCGCATCTGCACTGACCCGTCGCCGGTATCCGCAGCGCGGGAGCTGCTTGGTGATGCCTATGATACCGACGCCGAATGCTTTCGGAGGGGCGCCGACGTCCGGACGCTGGTGCGCTCCCGGGCAGATACCGTGGACAAGGTGCTGCGGCTGATCTGGTCCCGCTATCCGTTCGCCGATTCACCGGACATCGCGCTGGTTGCGGTGGGGGGCTATGGTCGTGGCGAGCTTCACCCGCATTCCGACATCGACCTGCTTATCCTGACCCGTCAAGGCGTCGAAAGCGAATGGCAGGACAACCTTGGCGCGTTTGTCACCCTGCTGTGGGACCTGCGTCTGGACATCGGCCACAGCGTTCGCAGTATCGCCGAAAGCAAGCAGGCCGCCCGCGACGACGTCACCATCCTGACCAACCTGCTGGAAACCCGGACCATCGCCGGACCGGACGAACTGCGCGCCGAGCTGAGCCGGGAAGTCTACGCCGATGATGTCAGCTCCGACCGGGATTACTTCATCGCCAAGCGGGAAGAGCAGAAACGCCGGCACCGGAAATACGGCGACACCGAATACAACCTGGAGCCCAATGTTAAAGGCTCGCCCGGCGCGCTGCGGGATATCCAGACCATTGGCTGGATCACCAAACGCCATTTCGGCCTGGAAACCACTGCCGACCTGACCCGGTTCAGCATTCTCACCGAAGAGGAATACCAGATCCTGCTGACCGGAGAGACCTTTCTCTGGCAGCTCCGCTACGGCCTGCAGCTGATCGCGGACCGCAATGAAAACCGGCTGCTGTTCGACCACCAGCGCGCCCTCGCCCAGATGCTGGGCTATCACGACGAGGGCAAACGTCTGGGGGTCGAATTAATGATGCAGGCCTATTACCGGACCGTTCTGGCTCTGGCCGAGCTGACCGATGTCATCCTGCAGTATTATGACGAGGCGATTCTCGACGCGGGTGAAAAGGAAGAAATCCAGCCCCTGAACAAACGGTTCCAGACCCGCAATCACTACATTGAGGCGATTAACAACCAGGTCTTTGCCTACGCCCCTTATGCGATCATGGAAATTTTCGTGCTGATGGCCCAGCATCCGGAAATAAAAGGCATTCGCGCCACCACGATCCGCTCCCTGCGGGCTCACCGTCACCTAATTGACGATGCGTTCCGGTCCGATCTTGCGGTCACATCCCTGTTCATGGAACTGCTGAAGACGCCCCACGAACTTGACCAGACCCTGTCGCACATGAAGAAGTACAACGTGCTGGGCCGCTACCTGCCGGAATTCGGCCAGATCATCGGCCAGATGCAGCATGACCTGTTCCACATCTACACGGTGGATGCCCACACGCTGCGCGTTATCCGCAATATGGTGCACCTGAAAAAACCGGAGGCCAGCCACGACTATGCCCTCGCCTCACGGCTCATCCACCGGTTGCCCAAGCTGGAAATCCTGTACATTGCCGGGCTGTTCCATGACGTGGCCAAGGGTCGGGGCGGCGACCACTCTGAACTGGGCGCGATTGACGCCGAAGCATTCTGCAAGAGCCATCACCTGAGCGAGCGGGATACCCAACTGGTCTCCTGGCTGGTGGAGAACCACCTGCTGATGTCGATGACCGCGCAGCGCAAGGACATTTCCGACCCCGACATCATCCACGGCTTTGCCCGCTCGGTGCCCAGCCAGGTGCACCTGGACTATCTGTACGTGATGACCGTGTGCGATATCAGTGCCACCAACCCCAAGCTCTGGAACACCTGGCGTTCATCCTTACTGCGCCAGCTCTACATCGAAGCCAAGCGAGCGCTGCGACGGGGTACCGAGAAACCCGTCAACCGGCTTGAGTGGGTGCGGGCAACCCAGTCCGAAGCCCGCGAAATCCTGCATGCCCAGACCATGACTGACGCCCGGATCGACAAGGTCTGGGACACACTGGATGAAGACTATTTCCTGCAGGACTCAACCGTGGACATCGCCTGGCAGACCGCGGCCATTATCCGCCATGGCGACAACCCCGATCCGCTGGTGCTGATTCGCGACACCCGCAGTGGCCCGACGGACGGCTACTCCCAGATCATCATCTACATGAAAGACCGGGTAGCGCTGTTTGCGGCGACTACGGCGGTACTGGAACAGCTGAATCTCAATATCGTGGATGCCCGCATCAGCTCCAGTGAAAGCCCCTACTCCATCAGTTCGTATGTGGTGCTGGACGAACGGGGTCAACCCCTGGGCGTGGACCCGCCGCGCAAGGATCGCGTGCGGCAGCGGCTGATCGAGGAACTGGATGACCCGGACGACTATCCGGACATCATCCATCGGCGCACACCACGACAGCTCAAGCACTTTGCGTTTCCGACCGAGGTCACACTGTCCAACGACACGATCAATCAGCGCACCGTGCTGGAAGTGATCACTCCGGACCGGCCAGGCCTGCTGGCACGGGTTGGCCAGGTGTTGCTGGAACACCGGGTGCGACTCACCAATGCCAAAATCGCCACCCTGGGCGAGCGAGTCGAAGACGTATTTTTCGTCACCGACGAACACGGCGAGCCCATCAGTGACCCGCAGGTCTGTCAGGCGCTGCAGGATGACCTGTGCCAAATGCTGGATGACACCCAATGAATCCGAACCTGTCCCGACTTCACCCCTATCCCTTCGAAAAACTGGCCAGACTCAAGGCCGGCGTGGTGACACCGTCTGATCTGAGCGCCATTTCACTGGGTATCGGAGAGCCGAAGCACCCGTCGCCTGCCTTCGTCAAACAGGTCATTGCCGACAATCTGGATCGTCTGGCCAACTATCCGACCACCAAGGGCACGGACGAACTGCGCGAAGCCATCGCGGCCTGGGCGACTCGACGCTTCCAGCTAGCTCCCGGTTCGCTGACCGCCTCCGACCACATCGTTCCGGTGAACGGCACTCGGGAGGGGATTTTCTCGCTGGTACAGGCGGTTATCGATGCAACACACAACGCAACCGTGGTCAGCCCAAACCCGTTCTACCAGATTTACGAAGGCGCGGCCCTGCTGGCAGGTGCAACGCCCCACTATCTGGCCTGTGATGCCAGCAACGGCTTCATTCCCGATTTCGGCCAGGTACCGGCGTCGGTCTGGAAGAACTGTCAGATCCTGTTCCTATGCTCCCCCGGCAACCCCAGCGGTGCCGTCATTCCGCGCGCGACCCTGGCCCGGGTGATTGAACTGGCCGACGAACACGACTTCCTGGTGGCCTCCGATGAATGCTATTCGGAGCTCTACCCGGATGAGAGCCAGCCGCCCGAGGGGCTGCTGCAGACCTGCGCAGCCCTGGGCCGTGACGACTACGCCCGCTGCGTGGTGTTCCACAGCCTGTCCAAGCGCAGTAACCTGCCGGGCCTGCGCTCCGGGTTCGTGGCTGGCGACGCCCGTGTTCTCAAGGAGTTTCTGCGCTATCGCACCTACCACGGCTCGGCCATGCCGGTTCAGCACCAACTGGCCAGCATCGCGGCCTGGCATGACGAGGACCACGTCCGCGAAAACCGGGCGGCTTACCGGGCAAAATTCGAAGCGGTGGTGCCCATCCTCCGTGAGGTCATGACCGTGGACTACCCCGACGCCGGCTTCTACCTCTGGCCGCAGACGCCGGTGGATGACGAAACCTTTGCCCGTGAGCTGTCGGCCCGGCAGAACGTTCATGTATTGCCAGGGCGCTACCTGTCACGAGCTGTGGATGACTACAACCCGGGCGAGTACCGGGTGCGCATGGCACTGGTCGCGCCGCTGGAAGAATGCGTGGAAGCGGCGCACCGGATTGTAACCTTCGTAAAGGGCCTATAGCGTAACAGCCGCACCAGGCAGGCCGTTCCCGACAGTGAGTGCCCGCCGGCGTCAATCGCTACAATAAACGTTCAGGAACCGTTTCCATGCTGACACTCTACGGCATTAAAAATTGTGACACTGTAAAGAAGGCCCGGCGCTGGCTGGACGAACAGGGCCTCGACTATCAGTTTCACGATTTCAAGAAAGATGGCCTCAGTCACGAGTTGCTCACCCACTGGGAGCAAGCCATCGGCTGGGACGCTTTGATCAACCGTCGGGGAACAACCTGGCGCAAACTGCCCGACGGGGTTCGTGATACCCTGTCCCGCCAAACGGCCCATGAGGTCATGCTTGATAACCCGTCCATCATCAAACGACCGGTGGTGGACCAGGATGGTCAGATCAGCGTCGGCTTCAGTGCCGACGACTGGGCAGCACGCTTTTAAACACATTCAATAACCGTCAAATTCCAGGGAGAATAATCATGAGTTTTGCATTTGGTATAGGTATCGGTACCCAGAACAAACAGGGCCAATGGCTGGAAGTGTTTTACCAGCAACCGGTGTACCTGCCTGATGCCAAACTGCTGGAAATCGTACAGAACACCCTGACCTGCAGTGGTCAAAACGAAGTGCTGACGGCGACCACCGGGCAATTGAACGCCCTGGCAAGCGGGTTTGAGCAGGCCGGCCTGAACGATCAGGCCCACCTGGCCAGCGCGGCCGCCAAAAGCGAGCGTCCCGTGGCCATCACCCTGCTTGCCACCGACGATACCGCCGCCAGCACCCCGGAGGTCTACCTGAAGCTGCACCTGATCTCGCATCGCCTGGTGAAGCCCCACGGCCTCAAACTGGATGGCATTTTCGGTCTGCTACCCAATCTGGCCTGGACCAACGAAGGCGCCATTGATCTGACGGAATTGCCGGAACGCCAACTCCAGGCGCGCCTGAACAGCCGCCTCCTGGAAGTGAAATCCGTGGACAAGTTCCCGCAGATGACCGATTACGTGGTACCCAAAGGCGTTCGTATCGCCGACACCGCCCGCGTTCGCCTGGGCGCCTACGTCGGCGAAGGCACCACGGTCATGCACGAGGGCTTCATTAACTTCAATGCCGGTACCGAAGGCACCAGCATGATTGAGGGCCGTATCTCTGCCGGCGTGATGGTCGGCAAAGGCTCAGACCTCGGTGGTGGCTGCTCGACCATGGGCACCCTCTCCGGCGGCGGCAACATCATCATTGCGGTCGGTGAAAACTGCCTGATCGGCGCCAACTCGGGCATCGGCATCCCGCTGGGTGATCGCTGCACCGTGGAAGCCGGCCTTTACATCACCGCCGGCACCAAGGTAGCGCTGCTGGACGAGAACAACACCCTGGTTGAAATCGTCAAAGCCCGCGACCTGGCCAACAAAACGGATCTGCTGTTCCGTCGCAACAGCCAGACCGGTGCGGTGGAATGCAAGACCAACAAGACCGCCATCGAACTGAACGATCAGTTGCATGCGAATAACTGATTGATTGACGAATTGGACACGGAAAAATAAAAAACCAAAGAAAAGATTTTGGCCACAGACGACACGGACTTTCACGGACAAAACCTGGCACTCCGGGGCACTGACATTCGCTCCCCTCGCCCCTGGCGGGAGAGGGGGTTTATGGCTGGGAGGTCAGCCTGTCACTCCGGGCCGGCAACTTTCGCCCCCCTCGCCCCTGGCGGGAGAGGGGCCGGGGGAGAGGGGGGTGCCGGCAACTCCGGAGTTCGATGGGCGCCTCTGGCGCCTCCCCCTCTCCCCACCCCTCTCCCCCGGAGGCGAGAGGGGGTTGTTGGCTGGGAGCTCGGCCTGTCCCTCTGGGCCGGCAGCTTTCGCCCCCCCTCTCCCGCAGTGGGGAGAGGGGGGTTACTTGTGTGCAGGCCGGCAACATGGGGTACATGTCAGACTGGCAATCTGAGTAACACATCAAGCCGGGAGCCTGGGTGACACCGCAAGCCAGGCTGTTAGGGAACCTCTGATTAAGTCTAGTGGCGATTCTGGCTCTCCCTGAAAGCCGGAATCAAGGCGAGGCTTCGCAGGAAGGCTGGTTGCCTTTCAAGAAGGCTCAACGCGGAGTCCGGTTTTCAGGGAGAGCCCCTGCGGGCAAGCGTTGAGAGTCTCATTGGCCGCGTTACGATTCTTGGCAAGGGCGTCGGCCATGACCGGCGAACCGCGCCTTGCCACTGAGCCTCTCGACACTTGCAGAATCGTCAATAGACTTAATCAGAGGTTCCTTAGGTCAGCAATTCCGTCAGAATCTGCTCATAAATCGCGGAGAGGGTGTCCAGGTCGTCGGCCTTTACGCACTCATCAATCTTGTGGATCGTGGCGTTCAGCGGCCCCAGTTCCACCACCTGTGCGCCAGTGGGTGCGATGAAGCGGCCATCCGACGTGCCGCCGGACGTTGAAAGTTCGGTTTCCCGGCCAGTTACGGTGCGGATCGCCGCCCGGGTGGCGTCCACGAGCGCGCCGCGGTCGGTCAGGAAGGGGCGGCCGCTCAGGTGCCATTGCAGGTCGTACCGGAAGCCATGCTGGTCAAGAATTTCAATCACTCGCGCCTGAAGAGACTCGGCTGTATTTTCGGTGCAGTAACGGAAGTTGAAATGCACCAGCAGTTCGCCCGGAATCACGTTGCTGCCGGTCCCGGCTTCTATTTTGGTGATCTGGAACGTGGTGGCGGGGAAAAATTCGTTGCCCTCATCCCACACTTCGTCGGTCAGTGCAGTGAGTGCGGGGGAGGCCTTGTGCACCGGATTTTCTGCCATGTGCGGATAGGCAACGTGGCCCTGAATTCCCTGGACCGTCAGATAGCCGTGGAGTGATCCCCGGCGGCCGTTTTTTATGACGTCGCCCACCGCGTGGGTGCTGGACGGCTCGCCGATCAGACACCAGTCGATTTTCTCCTGCCGGGCTTCCAGTGTTTCGACGACCTTGACGGTGCCGTTGTGCGCCGGACCTTCCTCGTCGCTGGTAATCAGTAGGGCAATCGAGCCCTTATGATCCGGATGTGCCGCAACGAATCGTTCGCAGGCCGTGGTGAATGCAGCCAGACTGCCTTTCATGTCGGCAGCGCCCCGGCCGTAGAGATAACCTTCCCGGATGGCTGGCTCAAAGGGCGCATGGGACCAGTTTTTTTCGGGGCCGGTAGGGACTACGTCAGTGTGCCCGGCAAACGCCAGCACCGGCCCGCCGCTACCTCGTCGTGCCCAGAGATTGTCTACGTCGCCAAAGCGAAGGTTTTCCCCGGAGAACCCGAGTGGTTTGAGGCGGCTCATCATCAGCGTCTGGCACCCCGCATCGTCCGGAGTCACCGATGGCCGGCGGATGAGGTCGATGGCGAGTTCCAGCGTGGGGGAGAGTGGCATGGGTCGATTTCCAATCAGCAGGGTGAGGTTTCAGGGTTTGGTGTTTGCCGTGGAGGACGGGTTTTTTTGCCACGGAATCCACGGAAAGACACGGAAAAACAGATAATAAGCGTAATTTGCCACGGACGACACGGGCACGCCAATCTCCTAGCTAAAAACCCCTTGCCCCTCCGTGGGTGAGGGAGGCACCAGAGGCGCCCATCGAACTCTGGAGTTGCCTGCACCCCCTCTCCCCCGGCCCCTCTCCCGCCAGGGGCGAGGGGGGCGAAAGCGGCCGGCCCGGAGTGACAGGCTGACCTCCCAGCCGAAAGCTCCCTCTCTCGCCAGGGGTGAGGAAAGCGAATGCAGCTGCCTCGGAACAAGTAGCCCAAGCTCCCAGCAAAAAACCCCCTCTCCCCTCCGTGGGAGAGGGTTGGGGAGAGGGGGAGGCGCCAGAGGCGCCCATCGAACTCTGGAGTCGCCTGCACCCCCTCTCCCCCGGCCCCTCTCCCGCCAGGGGCGAGGGGGGCGAAAGTCGCCGACCCGGAGTGACAGGCCGATCTCCCAGCCAAAAACCCCCTCTCCCCTCCGTGGGAGAGGGTTGGGGAGAGGGGGAGGCGCCAGAGGCGCCCATCGAACTCCGGAGTTGCCTGCACCCCCTCTCCCCCGGCCCCTCTCCCGCCAGGGGCGAGGGGGGCGAAAGTCGCCGACCCGGAGTG
>JASBRL010000067.1 GCA_030149475.1 Marinobacter sp. | reverse complement strand
GAACATGTGCGCCGGCTCCTGGGTCACGACAACCTGAGAATTCTGAGTGATGACGGTATTACCACCGGCGAGCGGGTTCGGCTGACTGACCAGTGGGTTCTCCTGGATTGTAACGGTCAGATTGCCGTGGGTGATCGCCGCGGGGCTGACATGAACATTCTGCCCAACCACGATGGTGCCGGTGCGGCTGTTGATGACAACCTTGGCGGCCTCCTCTGCAGGATCCACCTCAAGGTTTTCCAGTATCGACAGAAAGCTGACGCGCTGCGACGGGTCCCGGGGCGCGTTCACCGATATCGACGTGGCATCGTGTGCGTAGGCCATGCCGGTTCCCAATGCGTCGTTGATCACTTCAACCATCCGCCGCGCCGTCGTGAAGTCGGCCTGCATCAGATTGAACGTAATGGTATTGCCACGCTCGAACGGCGAACTGATCGCCCGCTCGATGCTGGCGCCGTTGGGGATACGACCAACACTGGGAATGTTTACCTTGATCTTCGATCCGTCCGCGCCGGCAGCACCGAACCCGCCGACCACCAGGTTACCCTGGGCCATGGCGTAGATGTTGCCATCGGCGCCCTTCAGAGGTGTCATCAGCAGGCTGCCACCGCGAAGGCTCTTGGCATTGCCGATGGAAGATACGGTGATATCGACATCTTGCCCCGGCTTGGCAAACGGCGGCAGGGTCGCGTGAATGGTTACGGCTGCCACATTGGCCAGTTTCGGATTGACCCCCTCCGGCAGGATGATACCAAACTGTTTCATCATATTGCGGAAGGTCTGGTCGGTAACGGGCGTCTTATCCCCGGTTCCGTCGAGGCCAACCACCAGCCCGTAACCGATCAACTGGTTAGAGCGAACTCCCTTGACCCGCGCCAGATCCTTGATACGATCGGCCAGCACAGACCCGCTGACAAGCGCCAGCAGCAGGGCAACAACAAGGACACGCGAGGTCATAGCAGCCACCATTCACTGCTGAAGAAACGGGCCAGCCAGCCCAGCTGGTTGGTCTGGTCGAAGTCCCCGGTTCCGCCATAACCGATGCGGGCGTCGGCAATACGGTTTGAGGAGATCGTATTATTCGGAAGAATATCCTGCGGGCGAACCAGTCCGGTCAGCCGGATGTATTCATCGCCATTGGTCAGTGAAACCCACTTTTCACCTCGGATCCGCAAAACACCATTGGGCATTACTTCGGTGACAGTCACCGTTATGGTGCCGGCCAGGCGGTTACTCTGGTCCGCCTGTGCTCTTCCGGTGGCATTCCGCTTCATGTTCGGATTGGTCAGCAATCCAAGGCCAGTCTGACCCAGTATGGTGGTATCGTTCAGCTCGATTTTGTTGTCTTTTCTGATTCTTGTGTTTGCGATCTTGCTGGCGCGGGTAGACTCCTCGAGATTGACCAGCAACACATCGCCCACATTTAGCGCGACCGTGTCGCCGTAGAGATTATAGTTGCGCGAGGTCTGGTAGATTGCACCGGAGTTGACATCCCGCTGCATCATTGCCTGCGCCCTGACCGGCGCGTATGCCGGATCATCAGGCACTGCGCGCGGACGACTCATGGCGGTACACCCCTGCAACAGCGCCATAGTCAGGGCGACAACCAATAGCTGGCTCGCGCGCTTTGACAACCCCACAATGATGCGCTGTTTCATGACAACCTCCCGACTTGCCATTTAACCGAGCTTGTTCGTGACAAACTGCAGCATCTGATCCGTCGCAGAGACTACTTTCGAATTCATTTCATAGGCTCGCTGCGTGGTGATCATATTGACCAGTTCCTCGACCACCTGAACGTTCGAGGCTTCGGTCGTGCCCTGCTCTATAGTGCCCAGCCCGGCCAGCCCCGCCTGCCCCTGAACCGCATTGCCGCTGGCATTGGTTTCCCGGTAGAGGTTATTGCCCATCGCCTGCAAGCCCTGGGGGTTGACGAAATCGACCAAAACAATCTGCCCGAGATTGACCGGCTGAGCCTGATTGCCAACCACCGCGGTTACGGTGCCGTCCTTGCCCACCGTCACATTGGTAGCGTCGGTAGGCAGGTTGATATTGGGTTCGAGCGGATAACCTTCCGGATTGACAATATCGCCGACAGAGTTCAATTGAAATTCACCGTCGCGGGTATAGTTTATTGTCCCGTCCGGCATCAGCACCTGGAAAAAACCACGACCGTTGACCGCCATATCCAGGGGCTGACCGGTCACCTGCAGATTCCCCTGGGAGAACTGCTTGGCAGTGCCCACAACACGGACACCGGTACCCAGTTGAAGACCGGATGGCAGTTCGGTGTTCTGGCTGGACAAGCCGCCCGGCTGACGATTGATCTGATACAGAAGATCCTGGAAAACCACACGGTCACGCTTGAACCCGGTCGTGTTGACGTTGGCCAGGTTGTTGGAAATCGTGGTCATGTTGGTGTCTTGCGCACTTAATCCGGTTTTACTGACCCACAGTGCTGGTTGCATAACGCTCTCCTCAGTAACGCTTTGGCGCAAACGGCAACCACTTGCCGCCTCTTGCCGTTAATCCCGTGTCTTAACCCAGATTCTGCAACAGTCGTGCCGCTGCCTCGGAGTTATCTTTTGCGGTCCTCATGATCTTGACCTGCATCTCGAACTGACGGGATAACTGCAGGTTTGAAATCATTTCTTCGACGGCGTTCACGTTGGAACTCTCAAGAAAACCTGAGACGATCCTCAGGTTGCCGTCCGTCGGCTCCGGACCACCAGGCGCAGAGCCTGACTTACGACGCATGTAGCCGTCTTCACCCTTTTCAAGGACACCGTCCGGCGGGTTGACCAACTTGATTCGATCCACTGCCGCCAACTCATCGGGCTGAGCACCCACCGGTACGATAGAAATCGTGCCGTCATCGCCAATCTGGAGACTCTGATAGGGCGGCAATGCGACCGGGCCACCGTTGCCCAATACCATGTCGCCACTGGCCGTTCGCAGCAGGCCGTTCACATCCACCTGCAGGCTGCCCGTGCGCGTGAACACTTCCTGTCCCTGCTTATTCTGAACAGAGATCCAGCCATCACCATCCACCGCAACGTCCAGATCACGACCGGTCTGCATCAGCGCGCCGGCACTGAGATCGGTGCCCGGCCTCTCGGTCATGGCGTAGGCACGGGTCGGCAACGCCTCGCCAAACACAGGCGTACTGCGCGCCTGAGCATAGTCCCGCTTGAACCCGGTGGTACTTACATTAGCGAGGTTGTTGGCATGGGCCTGCTGCGCGAGCATGGTCTGCTTGGCGCCGGACATACCAATAAAAAGCGCTTTATCCATGGGAAGATTCCTGCCGGGATTTTGACTGTCGTCGGTACTTATGCTGAATAAAGCAGGATTTGTGCCATCAGCGTAAATTAATCCGGAAGGATGCAAATGCGGGAAGACCCGGACAACTAATCCGTGTCTGTGCAAGCGAGCAGGTCTCTTTAGAACAGGCTGTCAGTACGCTGCGGATGCTCGGGCCTGGCCATCCCTGGCTCGCCCGGTTTTGCAAAGAGCTGCCTGCTCACACTGTGGCTGGCTGACAAGTCGGCAGTCAGGCCGGTTAGCGCAGGTTGATAATGGTCTGGGTGACCGAATTGGCTGTTTCAATGGTTTTGGCATTCGCCTGATAATTGCGCTGGGCAATGATCAGGTTAACCAGTTCCGCAGACAGATCGACATTCGATTCCTCAACCGAACTGGCCTTGATTGCGCCAAGTGTTCCGGTATCCGGCTTGCCAACAATTGGCTGCCCGGAATCGAAAGTCTCGACCCAACTGGTGTCCCCGACTGGCGACAAGCCCGATGTGTTGTTGAAAGACGCCAGCGCCACCTGACCGAGGGTCTCGGACTGACCATTGGTGTAACGGGCGAACAGCACCCCGGCATTGGACACATCCAGCCCCGAGAGGCGGCCCGTGGTGTAGCCGTTCTGCCGCTGATCGTTGATGCCGAAATTACTGCCAAACTGGGTGGTGCTGGCCAGATTGACGACAAAATTGGAGCTGGTCGGCGGTTTCGGAATCGGCGTGGTTGCGCCGTCAGATACCAGACGCGGACCAGAGGCACCGTTTACGTCACCATTCTTGTCTCGCGGGGTCCAGTTCGAAATCAGAACTTCACCATTGGGGTTGCCGTCAATCCTGTCCAGCGTACCGTCAGGCCGAAACTGCATTTCGTAGCGCGCCATGGTCGGATCGCCATTCGCGTTAGGCGGGTCCCCCACATTGCGCCCGTCGATCTGGACGTACATGGCCCAGACACTGTTGCCCCCGGACACTGGCTCTTTCACGAAATACTGTGTCATTTCATGGGGATTTCCCAGGCTGTCGTAGATCGTCTGCGACGTTGCGTGGTTATAGGTTCGCTGATCCCCCGGATCGAACTGGTTGGAACGGAACGCGGTCACTGATGTGCCTGGCGCCGATGTCAGCGCCGGCGTGCCACCGGAGGCGGTGGTTGGCGGCGGAATGTCCCGGTCCAGGGTCATATTGATACTGCCGGACTGTCTGTCATTGACGGCCGTGCCAGTGCTGTCGGTGTAAGCGATCGTCAGGTCATTACCGCGACTTTCAATAAGCCGCAGACCCGTCGGGTTGCCGCTGGCATCTGTGTTGGTCGTCGCACTGAGGCTGTTCAGGGGTGAGTTGTTGATGGCGTCCCGCAACCAGGTCAATGCGGTTTCACCCGCAGGCAGAGCCCCCGCCGCCGGGATATTGAAGTCCGTTCCCTGCACCGTCACCGTAGAACCGGCGGTAATGTCTGCTGCCGGTATGTCGTACCGCGTGCGGGCAGAGGCGCTGACGCCCTGGGTCGCGTTAAGTTTTTGCGCCACGTCGCTGGCACTGTCGCCAGCCACAATGGCAACACTGGCGGTCGTGCCGTCCGGGTAACTGAACTGAAGGGTTTCCGGCGCAATTGCCGTATTGACCGCTGGCTGCACGGTCTGAATCCGGGTGCCGCTCACCTCCAGGATGCTTTCCCGGGAGTCCAGGTTGAGCACGGATTCAACACTGGTCGTCCGCCGTGGTGGCAGGTTGGAGCCATCGATTTTGAGGTCACCACGGACGCCGGACAGGTTGCCGTCTTTGTCAGCCTGGAAACCCTGAACACGCATAGTCTGGTTATTGGTTACGTAACCGTCCTTGTCGATGCCGAACTGACCAGCCCGTGAATAACGAACCTCACCACCATTGTTGAGAATGAAAAAGCCGTCACCATTGATAGCCATATCCAGGCCATTATCGGTAAAGCGGATATTCCCCTGTCCAAAGCTCTGGGCAACATCCTGTACGCGCACGCCGTCACCGACAGGATTGGTACCCGAACTCAGGAAACCATTGGCATAAAGGTCACCGAACTGGACCCGGCTGCCCTTGAATCCCACCGTGCTGGCGTTCGCAATGTTGTTGCCGGTGACGTCCAGATCAACCGACGCCGCTCGCAAGCCGCTAAGCCCTGTATTAAAAGCCATATCCCACCTCGCCTGTTCTGAACCCGGTTAATTGATCTGTTGAACGTCGGACAGGGCAATGGACCCCATGCCGGCCAGATTCAAGGTAATACTGCCCGCGTTGCCGAGCGATACACTGTCCACATTAGCGCTGACCAAGGTACTTAACTGCTCGGTGCCTGACGGATAGGAGCCTTCCGCAACAATCCCGTATCGCCCCATGGGCATGACGTCGCCGTTGGCATTCCTGCCATCCCAGGTGAACGTTTTCTGCCCGGCCTGACTCGTACCCAGATCCAACTGGCGAACACGCTCCCCGGCGCTGTTCACAATGGACACTCGCAAACCGGAGGTGGTGGACGGTACATTCACCACCCCGGACAGCTGCCCATCAGCACTCAGAATGCCTGTCGGCGACGGTGCCAGCACCGTGCGCCCGACCATTGCCGAAGCACTAAGGGCCTGGGTCGAGCGGAACTGCCCTGCCACATCGTCGACGCTGCTGGAAAGCTTCTGAATGCCTTCCAGAGAGCTGAACTGAGCCAGCTGCGCCAGAAAATCCCCGTTATTCTTTGGCTCTAACGGATTCTGGTTTTTAAGCTGGGCAATCATCAGCTCCATAAAGTCACTTTTACCGAGATTGCTGTTTTTCGCCTTGGTCTGGCTGTCAATCTGGTACTGGCTGAGAATGTCTGATGCTGCGGTGCCGTTCACCGTACTCATGGCTGATTCCTCTCAGAAATAGTATTACTTGCCCAGGGTCAGGATGCGCTGCATCATGGATTTGGCGGTATTCATGACATCCACGTTCATCTGAAAGCTGCGGGATGACGACATCATGTCCGCCATTTCCTCCACCACATTCACGTTCGGGTAAAACACGTAACCGTCGGCGTTGGCGGCCGGATGATTCGGCTGGTAGCGCATCTGCAACTCCGCCTTGCTTTCCACAATGCCGTCCACTCGCACACCAGCGCTGGCCTGGCTATCGCCGGACATGGAACCGAACCCGTCCGGGCCGGGATTCAACAGACTGTCCTGCACCGCGGAAAACACCGGCTTGCGGGCGCGGTAGGTTGCGCCGGTACTGGAACTGGCCGTTTCCGCGTTGGCGATGTTGGAAGCCGTTGTATTCAGCCGCACCGACTGGGCGCTCATGCCGGAACCGGCAATATCAAAAATGCTACCGAGGGACATAGTGACTCTCCTGATTCGTTGTCACGTCAGACCTATTCGCCCCGGAGAGCTTTGGTCAGGCCAGTGAAGCTGCTATTGAGAAACTGGAAGCTTGCCTGATAGTCCATGGCATTGCGCATAAAGGCGGACTGCTCCTGCTGGGCATCAACCGTGTTGCCATCTATCGATGGTTGCAACGGGTTGCGATACATCAGCTCACCGTCTGCCCCGGAATTGCCGGCACTCATATGGCCGGGATTCGACCGGGCCAGCTCAAGACCGGAGACTTCACCACCTGCCTGAGCGAGCACCGCCCGGAAGTCCAGATCGCGGGCTTTGTAGCCAGGTGTGTCGGCATTGGCCAGATTGTTGGCCAGCACCTCGGCCCGCCGGACACGGGTATTCAGTGCCAACTCGTGAATGCCCAGGGCTTTGTCAAATGAGATTGCCATGATTACCTCCACACATCGGATACGCAGACCGGCGATCTGTGTCCGCCGATATTGCTTTCCAGGGATACAAGCAACTGCAATGCCAACCTGGCCAGAAATCCTGGCAGGGCGCCTGCATCAAGCAACTTGGGGGGTTGAGCGAGTCGGCCGTTAGCGACAGGTGAAAGTCGTATAAAAGAGACCATCAAAAACCGGCAAGGGATTTCCCCTGTCGCCATCCACTGCCCGCTAACCCGGCCAACGGCTTACAAATTCATCGACGCTGGGACGTGGGACCGGTGGCTTGGCGCTGTCCACGGTGCCCACATAAAGAAACCCGATTATGGTCTCGTCGTCACCAACACCGAGGCCCGTGCGGATAACCGGATGACGGGCCACCGGCCCGGTTCGCCACATACCGCCAAAACCGGCTGACTGCAGTGCCAACAAAATGTAGCCAAGCCCGATAGCAGCCGACTGGGACTGTTCCGCCTGCGGTACTTTTGGATGAGGACGATAACAACTGATGCCGACTATCAGCATCGGTGCCCGCTGAGGCATACGCAGCAACTTGTCACGGCTCGCTGAAAGCGGCTGGTCCGGATCATCAGCGGCGCTGGCAAACAGCTCGCCCAGCGACACCAGCCCGTCACCTTCAATCACAAGGTACCGCCAGGGACGCAGCAGGGCGTGATCCGGCGCCCGCGCCGCACATTCGAACACCTTGTCCAAGACAGCCCGACCCGGCGCTGGTGAGGTGAGTCGCGGCTCCGATGAGCGCTCAAGAATTGCGTCTATCACGTGTGTCATGAATTGTCCTGTTACCGATAAAGATGAAAATGGCGAGCGTGAGCAGTGAGGTTGTCAACTCGGAGGTTCCGTGGAATTGTGACCTGAAGCCAATACTGTTAGTCTTTAGTCGCAGTTCGGTCTACCCCAGAATAACAAACAATCCGGTAGCGTTGATCATGAATCAGCAGCAGTCGTTTGAACGATTCTCCGATTTTTATCCGTACTATCTTGAAGAGCATAGCAATCCGGTATGCCGTCGTCTTCATTACGTTGGTAGTTTGCTGGTTATTGCGGTCGCTCTTTACGTCCTGCTGACCGGGCACCTTGGTTACCTCTGGTTCATACCGGTTGTCGGTTATGGTTTCGCCTGGGCAGGGCATGTCCTGTTCGAAAAAAACCGGCCGGCCACATTCCGGCACCCGCTGTACAGCCTGATGGGAGACTGGGTCATGTTGAAAGACATGTTAACCGGCCGCATCCGGTTTTAACGCTATGAATGCACCCCTGAAGGTGGCCAGGCCCATGGTGCCTGAGGCCCAGACCGGTACGATAGTCATACCGCCGATGCCCGATTACAAGGGCCGGATCCTCGCCTATGCGGCGACCAGCGCGGTCATCATCGCCGGTGTTCATGATCGGGTTTTCCAGCATTGGGTAATCTGGCTGCTGATCGGCGCTCTGCTCTGGCCCCACGTGGTCTATTATCTGACCCGCCATACCCTGCTGCGCCGTTCGCCCCGTATCCGCCACAAAATGTTGCTGGTGGACTGTGCGATCGGCGGCGGGTTTATCGGCGTCACCGGACTGGTGGCAACACCCTCTGTTGCCGTTGTGCTCATGCTGATGTTCAGCTGTCTTATCGTGGGCGGCATCCGCCAGTGGTTCTACGGCGTGCTGTTGCTGTCGGCGGCAGCGTTTGCCGGGGTCTCCGCCGTCGGGCTCGCTGAATCCCCCGACTCACCGCTGCTGCTGAGCATGCTCTCGCTGCTGGCCACCGGGCTCTACATCTGCATGACAGCCTACTACGCGCACCAGCAGGCCCGGGCGCTGATGATGGCCAAGACCCAGATCCAGAATCAGCGGGAGCAGTCCATTGCTCTCTCCCACAAGTTATCAAAATACCTGTCTCCGCAGGTCTGGCAGTCCATTTTTACCGGTGAGCGCGACGTCCGGCTGGAAACCCAGCGCAAAAAACTGGTTATTTTCTTCTCCGATATCAAGGGCTTCACCGAACTCTCGGAAGAAATGGAACCCGAAGCCCTCACCGAACTGCTCAACCATTACTTCAACGAGATGTCCGAAGTCGCGCTCAAATACGGCGGCACGATCGACAAGTTCGTGGGTGATTCGATCATGATTTTTTTCGGTGATCCGACCAGCCGTGGCCAGCGGGAAGATGCCTTTGCCTGCGCATCCATGGCGGTGGAGATGCGTAAGCATATGAAAATCATGCGCCAACGGTGGCGTAGCCAGGGCATCAAGACGCCACTGGAAATTCGCATGGGGATCAGCACAGGTTACACCACCGTGGGCAACTTTGGCGCCGAGAACCGTATGGATTACACCATCATCGGCAAGGAGGTGAATCTGGCAAGCCGGCTCGAATCCCTCGCCAAACCGGGGGAGATTCTGGTCTCCTACGAAACCTTCTCGCTGATCAAGGATCGCATCATGTGCCGGGACAAGGGTGAAATCACAGTGAAGGGATTTGGCCGCCCGGTGCCGATCTACGAGGTGGTGGACTTCCGTCGCGACCTGGGCCCGAACCGAAGATTCCTGGAACACGAGCGCAGCGGTTTCGCCCTGTATCTCGACTCAGACAAAGTTGATGAGGCAGAACGCAGAAGCATCCTGACCGCCCTGGAAGACGCCGCTGAGCGTCTGCGCCAGGGAGATAGCTGACTGACGGCTCATTATTGCCGCAGTAGCCGCACCCGCGGCGCCTCGCCCGTTTCGGTGCTGCGCCAGGGGTTTATATCCAGCCCGCCCCGCCGGGTGTAACGGGCGCAAACCGTGAGACGGTCGGGCTGGCACCGACGCATGATGTCGGTGAAGATGGTCTCGACGCAGTGCTCGTGAAAATCCTGTTGCTGGCGAAACCCTACAACGTAAGCGAGCAAACCGTCCCGTGCGATGGCCGGGCCGGAGTACTCCAGCAGCAGAGATCCCCAGTCCGGTTGGCCCGTCACCGGGCAGTTGCTTTTCAACAGATGCGAGCACAGTTTTTCACTCACCCGGGGCCCAGGCGCGGTCAGACGTTCGGGGCAATACACGTAGTCAACGTCGGCAACCACCTCGTCATCGATCAACTTAAAGCCCTCCGGGCGACCGACAATGCGATGAGGATCATCGACATCAAACAGGGTTACCCTCACCGCCGCGCCGCTGGCACTGGACACGTCCTGCTCAATCAGGTCCCGCACATGATCCGATGACGAAAAAACGTTTTGATTCAGTGAGTTGAGGTACAATTTTAAAGATTTGGATTCAACCAGCGAAGCGGATGCACAGGGCACCCGTATCTCGGCCCAGGCTACCGTCGGTAGACCGCCGGGACGAAGCCAGGACACTTCCCATGCCTGCCAGACATCCTCTCCGAACCAGGGCCAGCGACCGTCGGCCATTCCGATACGACGGCGGTTATCGTCCCGGGGCACAGGAAACAGTAAGCCCGGACTGTAGCGATCCGGGTAATCGCTGGATTTGCCCAGCGGAGCATCGTTCAGCTGCATGGCCCTACCTTTTAGCTACGAATACCTTTGCCGCGTTTCAGCAGCCGCAACGAGATCACTGACAGAATAATGATGAACAGGAAAATCATTCCCAGCGCGATGCGAACATCCACATCGGATACGCCGAGAATACCGTAACGGAACGCATTCACCATATAGAGAATGGGATTGACCATGGACACACCTTGCCAGAAAGCCGGCAGTAACTGGATCGAGTAAAAAACGCCGCCCAGATAAGTCAACGGCGTCAGCACAAAGGTGGGCACGATGGAGATATCGTCAAACTTGGTAGCCAGCATCGCATTAATAAAGCCGCCCAGGGAAAACAGCGCCGAAGTCAGCAAGACGGTCAGTATCATTACCGGCAGGTTGTGAATCTGCAGTTTCGTAAAACCCAGGGACAGCAGCGTGACGATCAGACCAACACCCAGGCCGCGGGCCATACCACCGGCCACGTAACCAGCCAGAATGACCAGGTTGGGCACCGGCGACACAAGCAACTCTTCGATACTGCGCTGGAACTTCATGCTGAAAAACGACGACACCACGTTAGCGTAGGAACTGGTGATGACAGACATCATGATCAGCCCCGGTACGATAAAAGACATGTAGTCGTAACCGCCCATCTGACCGATCCGCGAACCGATCAGGTTACCAAAAATCACGAAATACAAGGTCATGGTGACCGCTGGCGGTAACAGCGTCTGCGGCCAGATACGGGTAAACCGGCGGACTTCACGGGTCACAATGGTGTTCAGTGCGGTCAGGGTTGCTTGCGGTGTCATCGGCGGCTCCCCGCTTCTCTGGCATTTTCCTCAACCAGACGCAGGAACAGCTCTTCCAGACGATTGGCCTTGGTTCTCATGCTGATTACCTTGATGCCGAGCTGCTCCAGACGGATGAACACCCCGTTCATGCCCTGGGATTTGGCCACATCCACCTCGAGCGCGCCTTCGTCATTCAGCCGTGTTTCAAAGCCTTCAAGCCGGGGTGCCTCGCTAACTACCTGGTCGGTATCCAGCACGAAGGTCTCCACACTGAGCTGCTGCAGCAGAGCTCGTTTACTGGTGTGCTTCAGGATACGGCCCTGATCAATAATCGCGATGTTTCGACAGAGCGCTTCGGCTTCTTCGAGATAATGGGTCGTAAGGATAATCGTCGTGCCCTGGCGGTTCATGTCCTCGAGAAAGGCCCACATCGATCGCCTCAACTCAATATCCACCCCTGCGGTTGGCTCATCGAGTATCAGCAGTCGCGGCTCATGCACCAGCGCACGGGCGATCATCAGGCGCCGCTTCATACCACCGGAAAGCATGCGCGCCGGACTGTCCCGCTTGTCCCACAAACCCAGCTTGCGCAGATAACGCTCGGCAGACTCGCGGGCCCTGGGCAGAGGAATACCGTAATAGCCCGCCTGGGTAGTGACAATATCGAACACTTTTTCGAACTGATTGAAATTGAACTCCTGGGGTACAACACCGAGGTTCATCTTCGCCGCGGACAGCGCAGTATCGATATCATTCCCGAACACGCTGACCCGACCGGAGGTCTTGTTCACCAGCGAACAGACGATGCCCAGTGTGGTTGATTTGCCGGCACCATTGGGGCCAAGCAGGGCGAAAAAATCGCCTTCCTCAACGTGGAGATCGATGCCTTTCAAGGCTTCGAAACCGTCGCCATAGGTTTTGACCAGACCATCTAACTGCAACGCATTGGTCATGAATTCATCCCGGGATTGAAGCGCGACCGATAACGGCCAGCACCAGTTAAAAGTAAGCATACTAACTGGAGGCTTGGGGCCCAATTTTCAAGGGATCAGGCCCCTTCGCCAATCCGTGAAACTGCGACAGGCTTCCCGACATCGGCACCCTGCGCAACCTATAATGCCGGTTACATTTGTTTACATCGTCAACCAGGGACTTCGACGACACATCATGAAAGCGGCTCATCTCACGCTCCTTGCACTGTTTACGTTGTCTGGCTGCCTTGGTGGAGGCGGCTCAAGCCGCGATGACCGGGAAACCGGCTACATCACCCCGGCCGGCATCAAAGGGCTTCACTACCGGACCGCAAGCCAGCTGGGCACCACAGATGCGGCGGGTCGATTCCGTTATTATCCCGGAGAGCGCCTGTCACTGCAGGTGGGTGATCTTCCACTGTTTGACGGAATACCGGCCAGCGACTACCTGACACCACTTGATTTCATCGCTCCAATCCGGGCCCGACTCGATACCGCAGGTCTGACAAACGAGGGCCTGCTCAGCCACAAGCCCCAGGAGCAGGCACTGATTGAAAAGACGGTCGTCATGAATCTGACGCGCTTCCTGTTGTCCCTGAACTGGGAGGGAAATACCGCGGATGGCAAGGGTATCGATATACGCCAACGGGTCATCGACCAGATCAATGGGGCCTTGCCCGAGCTGTCCGCCCCCGTCGATTTCACCGTCAGCGAACAGGCCTTTATCCAGGCCGGCACATCACCCTCCCCGGCCAACCAGTTGCTGGCGAAGATCTGTTTCTACCCGCCAGATAACGAACTTTGTGAAGCTCCGCCCACGCTGGATGAAATCGCCGCAGCCGATCCCGTCCCGGTCAACCCGAACGACCGGGTGCCCGGGAAACTGTACAGTCAGGATCTGGCTAACAAACGTGATCGCATCCTCAAGTCAATTCGCAAAGTGGACGACGTGGGGCGCGACGTGGCCCGCCAGTATCTCAGGCGTGAACTGGACGCCATTTCGCTGATTCACGCCAATCGTTACTATCTGGACCAGGCGACCGCTAACCTGTCCGCCAGTGACACCTCGATCAAGACCGTACAGATTCGAAAGATAAACAGCCCCGTCAGTCTCTCAGCACTGGAAGCCAAGAGCACCAACCCGCTGGACGTGGTAATTCACGCGTACAACCGGCAAACAGCCAATGTCGACTACTTCATCGATGGTGATGCGGGAAAAGAGGGTGAAATACTGGTGAACTTCAAACCCGCAGGCGACTATCGCTGGATCAAGAAGCAATTACGGGTGGTCATCGGACCTTAAGGACCTTAAGGACCTTAAGGACCTCAAGAAAGGACTAAAGGAACATCAGCCCCCCACCAGATTTTTCAGGCGCCAGCGGGATTCAGCGCCGGTGACGTCGTAATGACTGGGGTGCAGTCCGTCGGTACCGAACGGCAGACAGCCTTCAACCTGCAGTGTGTCGCCCGCGGCGCGATCCTCGTTGTAGGTGGCCAGATTGATCACTTTAGCTGATTTCAGGGGCTGCCGGGCGGCATCGGTCATCACCATCACTTTCGGCCAGAGCCTCCGCGCCGGACTGTGGGCCACCACAACGCCGCGCTGACCGCCAGTCAGTTCCACCAGAGTGCCCGTCGGATAGATACCCACGGCCTGAATGAACCGCTCTACCAGATCCTCCTGAAACTCGATATTACGCTGTTCAAACAACTGACTGACGGCCTGGGCGGGAGTCAGCGGCGTTTCATCAGCCCGGGGCTCGATCAGACCTTCGTAACAGTCTGCCAGGCCGGCGATCTTGGCCAACAGCGGAATCCGGTCTCCTTTCACGCCGGAGGGAAAGCCCGATCCATTGTGGCGTTCACGATGCCCTCTCACCACACTGACCACGGCACGGGAAAGCCCCGCCGCCTCCAGTCGGGACGCACCCGACTCAACGTAAGTCTGAAACTGTATAAACTCGTCCCGGTCCAGGCGCCGTTCATTCTGAAGAATGGACGCCGGCAACTCGACCTTACCGATGTGGGCCAGCATTGCGCCCATGGCCAGATGCCCCAGCAAGCCCTCCTGCAGTCCCATATGGCGCCCGCAGACCAGTGCCCAGACGGAACTGTTCAAGGCGTGCTGATAGGTGTAGTCATCGTGTTCGCGAACCCGTGACAGCCAGATCAGCGCATCCGGATTGCGGACAATACTTTCCGCCATGCTGCGGGTGACACGCTCAAGAGGCCCGAAATCGGACACCTGATACTGGTTTTCACGGAATCTGCGAATGACCCGTTCCAGTGCGTCTTCGGCGTCATCCAGCAGTCGCCCGCTCAATTTGAGCTCTTTCTTGAGAGATGACGTGATTTCGTGACGTACGGCATTTTTCACGTGAATAGGTGGAAGCTTAAGAACCTCAGTCGGCCGCCGGTTACTGGCACGACGCGCAAACACCGGCGCGTTCGCATCGTCGTATTCCGAGTTATCACGCACCTCCGCCACGTCAACAATAACCCATTTACAGTGACTGACCAGCGACCGGATATCCTCCTGGGTACGGATATAGAAGCCCTGAATCGGAAACGGCGTGGTATGCCAGGGCCGGTCGAGATCAGATACAAACATACCGACCGCCAGGTCATGCACGGCTACCCTGCTCTGACGTACGCCCATGGAAACACCCCGACAGCCAATAAATGATTGATCGTTCCATTCTGACCGAAGCGCCGGTAGAGTCCATTACAGTTTCGTATGTCAAGGTAACCTCATCGCTACAGAGCGTTACCAAACTTGTCAGCGGGCAACAAAGCGTAGCAATGGGAACTGATTCACATATCTGGCGGGAACCATTGGCTGGAGCGGACGTCGCAGCCGGTCACGATTATTGTGACTTGCAGACACTCCTGTCCAGCTCCGGCGGCCGCTGGGCGAGGCTCCCCAGTGGCACTTTGCGGGCATGCACAACATAGGGCACCGCCGACGCACGCAGGTAATCGACATTGACGGACTCGCCCCCAACGGTGCGGGTTGTCTGCGCGGGGCGACAGGACACCGTCAGACCGAACTGCCGGCCCAGTTGATCAATCCGGCCCGTGTGGTGCCCTTTCGTTACCCGCAGGCAAACCGTATCGCGGCCTGCGGGCTGACCGGTGTCGGCAACCAGGTCGCGGTCCGTTTCACCACAGGCCACGATGCCTTCTCCGCAGGTGCCTGTCCCTCCGGCCTGCTCTGACAACCGCCAGACCCGATCACTGCATTGCGTTTCGAGCCTGATATCAGTTGCTTCACCGGACTCCGTCCACCAGCCCGGATATTCAGCAGTTTGCCAGCTTAACCGCACCTGTCTTGGTTCGCCGGCAGAATTGGTCGCCGGGAAAAGCGCGTAATGGTTGTAGTAGCTGGCGCAGCCACCCAGCAGGCTCAGCAACAGGACCGGCAGCACACGGACGACCTGAAGGCTATAGTTCATGATACGCTCTCTACGGTGTGGGAGGTGTTCCCTATGCTTGACCCCGGGCAGCGTCAGCCTCGGCCGTACCCCTATTCGTCCTGAAACCGCAATCCAAAACCGTCAACGGTCTTTCGCACAACAGTCATGTGCAGCACCGGTGCCGGCACCGGCAGGCCCTGTACCTGAACCTGCACATTGTCACCCACGAGCGGGGCAAAATCGTCTTCCACGACGATAAAAATACCACCGTCTGAAATATCACGGGTTGAAAACAAACGGGGTTCGAAATCCGGATGGGTCACACTGACCTTGGCGTTCAGTGCCGTTCTGATATGTTCCCTGCGATCCTCGGCTGACATTCAGCTACCGCCCATGAAACCTGACATAATGAATTAATGAATGAATGCGCCCACGTACCCGGGCAGGCAGCAGGCGCCGCCGGCTAAACGCTGGCCAATACGCTATCAGCCAGAGCGACAAATGTCCGGCCATACCGTGAAAGCAACGTGTTTTCGATTCACGCTTCACCACGATGATTGAATCGTAGCACTATTTGCCGGAATCAGGGTTGGCCGTCATGACAGCGTTATTGGTAAATGTGACGAAGGTACGGAATTACAACGACCCCGAACCGGCAACCGGTGCGGTATGAGCCTCCTGGATCACAAAACGGCCCTTGAACACCGCCAGCGGTTCCCGCCCGGCGACATCACCGGAAACACCCGCGTAGACATTTGCGACCAGATTCAGACGGCCCTTGCCATATCGGGCCAGTGTTTTATGGAAACGGGCTACCAGGGTGTCATCCGGCAGTTGACAAACTGCTGAAAAATCATCGGTCACTGGCCCCAGGTAGGTTATGTCACCACTCTGAACGACCACGCGGCCAACCAGCCCGGCGTCTTCAAGTTGCAGTTCGACCAACCCCCAGGCTGCCACTACGGCCACCGCATAGAGACTGCCGCCAAAAGCGGTCATCTGGTGATTTCGGTTGGGGTCAAGCGGAGCGCTGACTCGCAGGCTGCGGCCATCGTAGGCATCCAGTTGAACCTCGAGGCAACGCGTTAACGGAATCACATCATTGATGCGTTTCTGAAAGCGGTCCAGTTGGGACATTCCGGAGAACCTCTTCGTCTGTCGATTATTACAGTCTAGAGCCTCCAGATTGAGTCACCTATGCGACATACGTCTCCCTTTTAACCAAAACGACGCAACGCGCCCGCGAAACCGACAGCAAAACGCCCGCAGGTCAACCTGCAGGGCGTTCGCCTGGCCCCGTTGACAAGATCATTGCGGCTTACTGCCAGATCACCCGTTTGTTGCTTGCGTACCACTCATCCAGGTCAACCTTGTAGGCATCCTCAACGACATTCCGCTTCAACTTCATCGTCGGCGTGAGGAAGTCATTCTCGATCGACCATTCGTCCCGAACCACTGCCATGAACTTCAACTGCTCATGGGGATCGACGGTGCCGTTTACATCCTCGAGCAGCGACGAAAAACTCTGCTCCAGTGTCTGCCGGTACTGATCGTCCGCCAACTTCTCGTGAGCCTCCTCAGACAGCATCACCAGACAATGGGGCTGGGTATAATTCGCACCCGAGACACAAACCATCTCGATATCCGGGTGACTCATCAGTTTGTTCTCTATCGGCGCGGGCGCAATATACTTGCCCTTGCTGGTCTTGAAAATCTCCTTGATCCGGCCGGTAATTTTGAGCCGCCCGAGGGCATCTACCTCCCCCTTGTCTCCGGTCTTCAGGAAGCCATCGTCGGTAAAGGTATCGCGGGTTTTCCCTTCATCCTTGTAGTAGCCCACCATGGTCGCCGGACTCTTGACCAGAATCTCGCCCTGATCGCTGATCTTCACCTCAACCCCCGGCAAGGCCTCGCCCACGTAGCCAGTCCGGGCGCGGCCAGGCTTGGTCATGTGCGAATAGGCAAAATTCTCGGACATGCCATAGCCCTCCAGCAGTTCCAGGCCGAGTGAGCGATACCAGTCCAGAATGTCGTGGGCAAGCGGCGCCGAACCGCTGCCGGCAAAGCGGACGTGCTGAAGCCCCAGATTGGTGAGCACTTTTTTCTTGATCACCCGGTTCAGCAGCGGCACCTTCAGCAGGCGCGCCAGTTTGTCCCTCGGCATTTTCTGGAACACGCCATGCTGAAACTTTATCCAGATTCGCGGAACCGCGAGGAACAGCGTGGGCTGGGCACGTTTAAGATCGTCCACGAAGGTATCCAGAGAGTCTGCAAAGAACAGATGAAACCCTTTGTTCATCGACCCCAACTCCACCACAAAGCGTTCGAACACGTGCGACAGTGGCAGGTAGGACAGCATCCGCTCATTGCTGGAGACGTCCAGCGCCTCAGTGCCGCCCGCCGAGGCAAAGGCAAGATTCCCGAAGCTCAGCACCACCCCTTTGGGACGTCCGGTACTGCCTGAGGTATAAACGATGGTGGCCATGTCTTTCGGATCCCGCTCAACATTATTTTCCAGCGGCGGGAACTTGGTCACCAGATCGTCCCAGGTTTTAAAATCCGTAGGCGGACTGAGGGGGTAGGCAATGCACTGAACTGAATCCGGCACGCCGGACTTCATGCTGTCCCAGTCGTCCAGTTTACCCACGAACAGTACTTCGCAGCCGGCGTGGTCAAGAATGTAATTGACCGTATCCGCATTGAGTGTCGGATACAACGGCACCGATACATGGCCCGCCATCCAGATTGCCCAGTCCGACATGATCCAGTGGGCGCAATTTTTCGACATAATGCCGATCCGGCTCTGGGGCGGCAGGTTCAGAGAAACCAGGTACGCGGCCATGCGGCGGGCCTCGCCAACCGCCCGGCGCCAGGTGTAATCAATGACCTTGCCGTCGCCCATTGGCTGGGTCATGTAGATGGACTCCGCCTTGGCGGTCTCCCAGTGATAAATCATATCCAGAGGCAATTTGTGTTGGCTGTTCATGGACCATCCTTGCTTTTGTTATTGGAACCTCAGATTCGAGCCTGCAGTCAATCCCGACACTACCGGCAAACCGCAATAGCAGGCGGCGCTCAGTCAGGGACTGATCATTCAACACTCTTTAACACCGCATACGATTTTCAGGACGCGCCCTGAGGGCAAGCGACGACCAGACGTTCACCTCGTTGCGGCTTCAGGTATGAACCAACGATCCTCGCCCGCGAAGCTCCGCCTTGCCATTACGCACCGCAACGCGTGCAGAATTGACAACGGACCTTATCGGTGGTTCCCGGGAATTATCGGACCAGGGAACGCCAGGGTCTCGGAGCTTCGCTCGATCGCCCAGTTCACCATAGTCGTTTACGACAGAATATGATTAATTTGCAACTAATTTTACCAAAGAAACTCCGATTCATCGCTGTGTCTCAGCGACCTGAAGCCCCAGGCATCCTGTAGTCAGGCAGACAACGACATCGCCGGCAAGGAACGGCAAGCCGTTGGCCGGAAAGGTTTTAGCTGTTTTGAGACCTGCGCCGATCAGGGTAAAACCGACCGCCGCCCGTCGCGCCGGCCCGAGCACCGGAGACGCATCACACCGGCCACCTCAGGGTGACCGGTGTGATGCGCGGAGGTCAGTGACCGTAAATACGCAACTGCGTATTGGTGATCGCGAGGTTATCCATGAAGAGGCTACCTATCGAGGTTCCGCCAACCAGCACCCCACCCATGGACATATCGGCCCGGAAATCGGCCAGGTCGACCGCAAGGCTGTCATTGCCCGCCGCGTTCGGCGCCTTGTAGACATTCATCTCCACCCGTGCAAACACGTCCAGCGGTTGCGGGGCGTCCAGGTCATAATTCGCACCTGTCAACCGGAGGTCACGGATGCCAATGGCCAGGAACGGCACATCGAAGTCCATGTCATCAATGGCGATGTCGGTCTTGAAGTTCAGGGTATCCGTGGTTGTATCAATCCGGAGGGTCCCCGATCCGATCAGCGCATCCATCTGGAAATTGCTCAGGATCTTGGTGCTGTCGGTGGTACCGACCAGGTTCCAGTCACCGGTGCTGATGCGCAGATCTACGGCCCCAAAGGCAATCGGCAGGATATTGATGACGGCGTCGCCGTCATTGAGCACATCAATATTGATGCGCAGATTGTCCAGCAGATCGCTGGGGCTCAGACCGGTCAGGTTCGTACCCATCTCCGGGAACAGATCGGTCCGGTTGGTCCCCCCCACCCGGATATCATTCACCTCCAGGGAGCCTTCATCGGTATAAATGAAGCGGTCGATATTAAGCCGGGTTTCCAGTTCGATGGTAACACCGGCCTGACCGGTAATGCTGCCCATCGTGTGTTCATCCAGCGTCTGTATTTCCGCGCACGCCATCGTGGGCGCCACGGCCACACTCAGCGCGAGCAGGTTTTTTTTCAGGCCTTCCATTGTTGTCGTCCTTTTTTGGGATCTTTTTGGTTCCATGTTGAGCAACTGCCAGTACCCGTGTGGCTGATTCGT
>JASBRL010000066.1 GCA_030149475.1 Marinobacter sp. | reverse complement strand
GCCGGCCCATGCTGGCCTGCTCGGCGGCGACGGCACCACTGCCGGCGATGGCTCGCCTTCTCAAGTCAGCGGCGATGGAGGCTCCTTCAGCGAGCCCTTCGCCGAACCCACCATCCAGGTAGACGGCAAACAGGTTGCGACTGACAAGCGCTGTATCGGAGAAGCCGACGGCAGCCTGCAATGCAAGCCGGCCGCAGGCACCATCGCCGTCCTGGGTAATGGCCGTTTTCTCTATCTGAATGCGCTTGAAGGCACGGAAAACGCCGAACTGGCCGTCATCGCCCAGTTCGGCGAAGTCTCCGTGAACGACCAGTCACGTATCATGACCCTGGACGACAATGATCAGCCAACCTGGGTCAAGCCCTCGCCGAACGACGGAGGCGCCAATCCCGATGGCAGCAACAGCACCACCCTGACCGGAGGGTTGCTCGATACCGCTGACAACACCGCCAAGAATGATGGCGCATTGTTCTGCGCCGACGTTGCCTTTCTTGCTGACGGCAGGATGCTGGCAGTCGGAGGCACCGACTATTATTCCGAGCCCGGTGTTGACGGCCTTCCGGTTGGCGTCGTCGAACTGGAAGGGCTGAAGTCCTCTCGCATCTTCGATCCGGAAACCAACACCTGGAGCCAGAGCGGTGACATGCAGTACGGTCGCTGGTACCCGAGCCTGGTGACCCGGGCCGATAGCGACGTTTTCGTGGCCAGCGGCGTGACCAAGCTGCTCAAGCCAGTGTACCCGGACGATCCGGTCGATTCCGGGCGCAACGTCGTCCAGACCGAAACCTACGATACCGACAGCGGTACGTGGAGCGACAACGGCTCGACCGCACAACGCTCGCTGCCACTGTTCCCACGCATGCACCTGCTGCCCAACGGCTATGTTTACTACAACGCCGGCGGTCAGGCGTTCAACCCGTTCGGACAGGCCTATGACCAGGCGCTGTGGAACATTGTCGGCGCCTACAACCCGGCGACCAGGCAATGGACTGACCTGGGCTATGCGGGCCTGCCCCTAAAACTCGACGACGTGGGTCTGAAAGAGCTGAGCACAACATTGAACCCCACCAATCTGAGTTCGGACCAGGTGCAGACCCTTCTGGGGGATCTGGTCGGCCAGACCATGGACGATCCGACGGCTGCAATCAGTCAACGGCTCGATACCCCGCTGGACGGGCATGCCATCGAACGCGCCATCGGCGCCGGCATGCGCGGTTCAACCTTCTCGATTCAGTTGCCACTGCGTCCGGATAGCAACGGCGGTTATCACAAGTCGGAGTTCCTGACAGCGGGCGGCGTACCCACGTATGTGGCAGCCGGCAGCCCGGGTGGCTATCTGCCCGTTTCTTCCTCACGTATCGACACCGTCACCACCAACGGCAGCGACATGGGCTACGAGTCGCGCCTGACCGGTTCACTCAATCAGCCGCGCTGGTATGGTTCGGGCGTGATGATGCCCGACAACAGCGTTATGGTTTTCTCCGGCGGTACGAGGGACGGCGTAGTGGTTCCCGGGCTGGAGGGTGCCATCATCCAGGCCGAGCGCTTTGATATTGAGACCGAAACCTGGAAGCCGATGGCTTCTGCGCACCGCGAGCGCACCTACCACAACACGGCCGTGCTGATGCCGGACGGACGGGTTCTGGTGGGCGGCCACTCGCCGATCAACACCGCGTACCTGTCATTCGTTAACCTGGACCAGTTGGGGTTCGCCGACTACGCGGGGCGTGACCCATCGTTCGAGATTTACACACCGCCCTATGCGACACGTAACGATCGACCGACGATCAAAAAAGCGCCGGTGGCACTGCTCACGAACGGCGGCGAGTTCGATATCCACACCGACCGGACGGACATTGACCAGGTCATGTTGATTCGCCGCAAGGCGACCACCCATCTGGTCGATGGCGACCAGCGTACCGTCGTGCTACCGATCATCGACCGCAATAACAAAAAGGTGACGGTCAAGATGACAAGCAACCGCGCCGTTCTGCAGGCTGGCCAGTACATGTTGTTTGTCAGCCACAAGGCAGAAGACGGCATGCGTGTACCGTCGGAGTCCACCCCTGTGAGTGTGCTCGCCGATCCCGGCAACCCGTCTGGCCCACTCTCCCAGCAGGTCGCACCAGCGCCAGAAGCAGACGGTAGCGATGGTGGATTGCTTGGTGGAGTGCTCAACGGTGGCAGCGATGGCGGTTCGCTGCTGCAGCCGCTCTTCGATCTGAGCTCGGGTGGCATCAGTGCCGTACCCACCCTTGGCCAGCTCCAGGACGGTACGCCGCAGCTTCTGAACGAAGCGGGTGTTGCCGTCGAAGGCGGCGCCGCGGTGCTCAGGCAGACCGTGGGTGGCACGCCCGTCGCGTTGCAGGGCCTGATCATCGACTTCACCAGCCTCGTTGGTAGCTAGCAATGAGCCGCTCCAATGTCAGCCTCCCCCTTCGGGGGGGGCTTTTGTGTGTACTCATCGCTACCAACCTGTTATGGGCAGTCACTGCCTATGGCCACGGCGGCGGTGGCCCGGATGAAGACAAGGCCACTGTGCGAGCCGTGCTTGACCCGCTTCCCCCCGAGCTGTTGTCACTGCGGGTGCAACTGCGCAAGACCCTGGCGCCCCAACTGCTGGTCAGTAACCCGACGGACAGGCCGCTGACCATAAAGGACGAAACTGGCCGAAGCTTCCTGCGTATTGGCCCTGACAACACCGAAGGAGACCTGGGCGCGGCAGCATTCCACCGCACCAACACCCTGATGGCGCCCGGGGCGATTCCGGCGGATGCATCGGTTGAAGCACGCTGGGCGGTCGTCGAAGCGACACCGAACTGGGGCTGGTTCGATCTGCGACTGCGCACGGACCCGGTCGAGGTGCCTCACCAGGTTGTTGACGCAGGTAAGCCCGCGACCGTCGGCCATTGGTCAGTGGCGGTACAACTGGGCGAGACCGACAGCCTGATTTCCGGTCACTTCGAGTATGTGCCACCGGCGAACGGTATCGTCGAAGCAGCGGTGGTGGACGTGGGCGCGTTGAAGGGTCAGGCGCTGGTGCGCGCCATGCCCGGCAGCGCGCGGCCGGGGCTTTTCCTGTCCTATCGTGGTGATGCGCCGTTGACGCTGTTGGGCGAGCAAGGCGAGCCGTTCCTGCGTTTCTCGCAGCAGGGCGTCGAAGCCAATCGTCACAGCCGGACCTGGGCCAGGGCTGCACCTTCTGGCGCACCCTCGTTTGTCGAGCGTAAGGACGGCGCCGACACGCGGTGGGCCACAATCTCGGCCGGCCGGAGCTACGGCTGGATCGAACCAAGGGCCGCCTTTGCCGGCAAGGTTGATGACCCGGCACGACCCGCCGTGGTCAAGCGCTGGCAGATACCCATACGCCTTGGCGATACTAGCAGCCGCATTGAGGGGCGTAGTCACTGGATTCCCGTTAAGCCGGTTGCCAGCCGGTGATCACTGACCTCCGCAAATAGTCGGGGCAAATAAAACCCATTTGCCCCATAAACCACGACAGCGAGGACCAATAATGGCCGGGCCCGGCCCGGTCGATACGGGCAGATCCAGACCGTCCGGCGCTGCCCGCCGGGATGCCGCCTGCTTACATCGAACATCCGTCAGTGCAGTCACCATTGGCATCAAACGCCATGGTTTTACCGCTGTAAGGCACATGCACCGGCACGTCAGTCGCGTTGATAAACGTCTCACGATCACAATCTTGCCAAGCCGCGGATCATCCGGGCCGGCCACGGTGCGGCCGGCATCCTAAAGAATCCGGGTACCGTCAGGATCGTCAAACACCATGGCCCGGTCCAGCACGCAGAACTCGCCGTCCTGCCCGCCCAGCGGGGTTACTTTCACCCTATCGGAAGCCTGAACACCGCTGCCACCGGCGAGCCTCAGCATGGCCAAGATCACGGTAGAGAAGCGCGTTCGTTTCATCCCTGACTCCGTATTATGGCAGTGCCCGTTCGACCCAGGCCGACAACTGGGCCTGGCCAAGGGATTCCGCATCGCCAAGTTGGCAGTCAGGCCAGTCGATCCACGCGGACAAACCTGCCTGCATCGTCAAATTCAATGCGGAAACTGCCGCGAATGCCCTCGCGGAGATAGAAGCGGGAGAGGATCCGCGCCGGGAAACGGACCGAACGTCCGTCCCGGGCGGTGGTAGTGACATCACGCGCAGCACCCCGGTAAAGCTTTAACCACTCGTCCGGGGTGATGGCGATGTCCACGACAATGTGTGACACGTTCCGACGATCAGTTGCTGAGGTCCAGCAACAACCGGTTAAGCCGCGATACGTAGGCACCGGGGTCATCCAGCTGTTCGCCGCTAGCCAGGGTCGCCTGCTCGAACAGCACGGCTGACAACTCCTGGAAGCGCTCGTCCTGCTTTTCATTTTCCAGCCGCTGGACCAGCGGATGCTCGACGTTGATCTCGAAGATCGGCTTGCTGTCCGGCACTTTCTGTCCGGCCGCCTCCATGATCTTCTTCATCTGCGCACCCATGTCGTGATCACCCACCACCAGACACGCAGGGGAGTCGGTCAGCCGGTTGGTCACGCGCACTTCCTGGATGCGGCTGTCGAGTGCGGTCTTGATCCGCTCAAGCAGGCCCTTGTGAGCCTCGGTGGCCTCTTCCTGATGCTTCTTGTCTTCCTCGGTTTCCACGTCACCCAGATCGAGCTCGCCACGGGCGACGTCCTGCAGGGACTTGCCGTCGTACTCGGTGAGATAGCCCACCATCCACTCATCAATGCGCTCGGAGAGGATCAGCACCTCGATACCTTTCTTGCGGAAGATTTCCAGGTGCGGGCTGCTTTTGGCGGCCATGAAGTTGTCGGCGGTGATGTAGTAGATCTTGTTCTGACCTTCTTTCATCCGGCCGATGTAGTCGTCCAGGCTGACATTTTCGGTGCTCTCGCCGGTGTGGGTGGAGGCGAAGCGCAGCAGCTTGGCGATTTTCTCGCGGTTGCCGAAGTCTTCCGCCGGGCCTTCCTTGAGAACGCTGCCGAACTCGTTCCAGAACTTCTGGTACGCTTCAGGATCCTTGTTGCCCAGTTTGGCCAGCATGTCCAGAACCCGCTTGGTCAGGGCCGACTTGATGGTCTCGACGGTACTGTCGTTCTGCAGGATTTCCCGCGAGACGTTCAGCGACAGGTCGTTGGAGTCGATCACACCCTTGGTGAACCGCAGGAACAGTGGCAGGAACTGCTCGGCGTCGTCCATGATAAACACCCGCTGAACATACAGCTTCAGGCCGCGGGGCGCTTCCCGGTTGTACAGGTCAAACGGCGCCCGACCCGGAACGTACAGCAGGCTGGTGTAATCAAGCTTGCCCTCGACCTTGTTATGGGACCAGGTCAGCGGGTCCTCAAAGTCGTGAGCGATGTGCTTGTAGAATTCCTTGTATTCCTCGTCCTTGATCTCGGTACGGGGCAGGGTCCACAGCGCGGTGGCGTCATTCACCGTTTCGTCTTCGCCAGGCTTGCCGTCTTCACCGGGCTCGCCGGCCATGACCACCGGGAACGAGATGTGGTCAGAGTATTTCTTGACCAGATTGCGCAGCCGGAAACCATTGGCAAACTCTTTTTCGGTGGATTTCAGGTGCAGCACGATTTTGGTACCACGGGCCTCGTAGGTCACCGGCTCGATGGAAAACTCCCCTTCCCCGGCGGATTCCCAGTGGACACCCTCTTCCGCCGGTGTGCCGGCACAACGGGTAAAGACTTCAACCTTGTCGGCGACGATAAATGCTGAATAGAAACCGACACCAAACTGACCAATCAGCTTGCTGTCCTTTTTCTGGTCGCCGGTGAGCTGGTCGAGGAATTCGGCGGTGCCAGAGCGGGCAATGGTACCGAGGTTCTGGATCACGTCGTCCCGGGTCATGCCAATGCCGTTGTCGATCAGGGTGACCGTGTTGGCTTGCTCATCAAATTCCAGACGGATTTTCAGGTCGGGATCATCTTCAAACAGGCCATCGTCCTTCAGGGCCGCAAAACGCAGCTTGTCTTCCGCATCGGACGCGTTGGATATCAGCTCGCGCAGGAAGATTTCCTTGTTGGAATAGAGCGAGTTGATCATCAGGTGAAGAAGTTGCTTCACTTCCGTCTGAAAGCCGAGCGTTTCTTTGTGTGATTCGACCGTCATTGTTCGTTTATCTCCTGACTGAAGGCATTGTTAAAGTCCGGCGCCCGGCGCAACGGCTGTTGCGTGGGCACCGAATGGAATCAGTAGGAACGAAATGGGGGCCGCTGGCGGGTTTTCAAGGCCTGATGACGGCGTCAGTCGGTTAGCAGGAAATGGGCCCGTGCGGTGGCGATGGGCCGGCTCCGGGAGGTCTGCCAGGCGGTCACCATCACGTTGGCTACGCGGTTGCCCTGGCGGGTCAGACGGCATTCTGCAAAGCTTTCCTGATCGAGCCCGGCACGCAGGTAATCCAGGGAAAAGTCGACAATTCTCGGCATTCGCTGCACGTCCTGGGACATCATCAGGTAGATGGCTGCCGACAGCTCCATGAAACCGCCGATCACGCCGCCATGTATCGCCGGCAGAATCGGGTTACCCAGATTCTGCGCCTTCGGCGGCAACCGGAAGATCAGATCATCGCCGAATTTGTCGCACTCCAGCCCGATGAAGCCGGCGTAGGGAATGCCGGCAATCAGTTTCGAAAAATCACCGCTGTCGTGGGTATATTGCAGGATTTCGGGTGTGGTCATGCGCCCTCCCCGGTAATCAGATCGCGATAACTTTTGGGCAGGGCGTTCTGGCCGACCCGCATGAATGTGGCCACACAGTTGGCGATGGTCTCGCCGGAGTCCTGGAAGGCTTCGCAGCGAGTGAAGATGATATTGCGCGTTACCCGGTAGGTCTCGGCCCGGGCATAGACGGGACGGTCCGGTTCCGCCGGCCGCATGTAATCAACTCGCAGGTCGAGCGTCGGGCAAAGCTCGAACGCCGGCAAGGCACACAGAATGACGCACCCCGAGGTGGTATCCATCAGGGTGGTAATGGCGCCACCGTGAATGATCCGCGTGCGCGGGTCGCCGATCAGCTTCTCGCTGTATGGCAGACACAGCGTGAGATGCCCCTCGCCGGCGGATTCAACGGACAGCCCCAGCTCACGGGCCTGATTGAGAGTACCGATAAACCGGCTCACCCGGCCTGCACGGTGCTGATCGGTTAAGGTGTTGGTCTGCGTCACTGGGGCGATGGTTCCCTGGGTCTGATGGTACGGCTGCCGTTGGCTCTTGGGGGAGGCGCTGACAGTGCGCAGATGATACCTGATCTGCAGCCGGACCCACCAGTCGCCAGGTCATCGTACCGCAGGCCAGCTTTGTTATATGATGCCTTGACCGGGTGTGAGCCGTTGGACCAGGGCTCTGTTTTCCGTGCCCGGCGTCGGCCACCCACGTCTGTCATCAAGGAGCTTTGATCGTGATCACCAGAGCCCGCTGTTTTCAATCTGCCCTGCTGACCCTGCTGTGTGTGTTATTGATCAGCGGCTGCGTGGTCAACCCGGTGACGGGCGAAAAGCAGCTGTCACTGATTTCCGAGAGCCAGGAGCGGGCCATGGGCGCCCAGCAGTACGTGCCCACCCAGCAGACCCAGGGCGGAAAGTATTACGCCGATCCGGAACTGACCCGATACGTCAGCCGCGTTGGCCAGAAGCTGGCAGCCGTCAGTGACCGCCCCGACCTGCCTTATGAATTTGTGGTCCTGAACAATGGGGTTCCCAATGCATGGGCGTTGCCCTCCGGCAAGATCGCGGTGAACCGGGGCCTGCTGACCGAACTGGACAACGAAGCTCAACTTGCGGCCGTGCTCGGCCATGAGATCACCCACGCCGCCGCCAGACACAGCGTCCAGCAGATGCAGCAGGGGATGATTATCAACGCCGGTATGGCCGGCCTGGGCATGGCCCTGACCGACAATGAGTACGCCCGCATGATCATGGGTGGAGCGGCGCTTGGCAGCCAGGTTGTGATGGCGCGCCACAGCCAGAGCGACGAACTGGAAGCGGATCACTACGGCACTCTGTACATGGTCAAGGCGGGTTACGACCCCGAAGCCGCCGTAGAGCTTCAACGAACGTTTGTAAGACTGTCAGAGGGCCAGAGCAGCGGTTTTATCGACGGACTGTTTGCGTCGCATCCGCCCTCGGCCCGGCGGGTCGAGGCCAATCAGGCCCTGGTACAGAAACTGGGCAATCCCGGCGGTGCACTGGATCGCGCGACTTACCAGAACAAAATCGCCTATTTGCAGCAACACCTGCCGGCCTACAAGGCTGAACAGGAGGCAATTCAGAGCTACAAGGCTGGCAACAAGCAGCGGGCCCTCGACAGGATCAACGAAGCAATCCGGATTGAACCGAAGGAAGCATCGTTCTATGCCCTGCGCGGACGCCTGTACGAAGACCTCAAAGGTTCCGGCTCAGCACAGGCCCGCTCGGACTACGACAAGGCCGTATCGCTGTACCCTGAGATGTTCACCTACCGGTTGCAACGCGGCCTCAACGCACTCCAGCTCAACAACCTCCAACGGGCACGTCAGGATCTGAATGCCGCAAACGAATCAGTGCCAACCTCCATTGCCTATCTACGACTGGGGGATATAGCGGTGAAGCAGAACCAGCGACAGCAAGCCATTGCCGACTACAGCCAGGCAGCCAGCGCGGATGGCGAAATCGCTGCCGAAGCCCAGCGCAAATTGGCGGCCCTGAAATCCGCGCAGTAGCGCAAAAGGATTGCGGCGGTCCGGTGGTCCGCCCAGTTGTTGCCTGTACCCCGCGCTTTCATCCGATCTCGTCCCCGGCACCCTCGTGTGCTCCCGTCAACCAGCGGATGATTGCATCCGCAAACCCTATAGGCCGAGGTGACGCCAGTTTCGCGTCGACAATCGCATTGACTTCTAGAGCAATAACTCTAAAAATTGAATTTCAACGACAGGAATCGGGTGCACACTATGTTTGCCAGACGAATGAAACCCACCGCCCTGCAGGCACGGCGCGTCTATGTGAAGGTCATGTTCCAGGTTATGGGGCGGGCCTTGCAGGCGATCAGTGAAGTGGACGAAACGGTGCAGACCGAAGCCAGAAATCTGCCTGAGGGCTTGCTGTTTGAAATGATGGTGATGCCGGACGGGCCACGGCTCATTGTCGAGCACACCGGAGATGGCCAGTTGCATTATCACGGCGCCAGCGCGCCCCGCCCGGTGGACCTGTCCATCCAGTTCAAGCACATTGCCCATGCGTTTCTGGTGCTGTCTTTTCAGGAGAAAACGGCGGTGGCCTTTGCCAACGACCGTATGCTGGTCAATGGCGACATCAGTCTCGCCGTACGGATGACGCGCATACTGAATCGCCTGGAAGCGTTCATACTGCCCCGGCTGATTGCCACCCGAGCGGTGAAGGAATATCCCCGGAGCCTGCATCTTCCCGAGAAGGTCCTCAGTGCGGCACGAATTTATCTGAAAGTAGCCAACCAATTTTTTGAGACGGTGAAAGCATCATGAGTAACAGTTACTACGAGTTTTTCTGCCCGGTAAAAGTCATCGCCGGTAAAGCCGCTCTGGAACACATTCCCTACGAACTGACCGGACTGGCCGCCAGGCGTCCGATGATTATCACCGACAAGGGTGTACGCAAGGCCGGGCTGCTTGAGCCTGTGATTACGGCCTGCGAAGAAAGTGGCCTGGAAATCGTTGCCATTTATGATGACGTACCCCCGGACTCCTCAACCACGGTGGTACGGGACATCACTGCCATTTACCGGTCGGAAAAATGCGACTCCATCATCGCGGTGGGCGGTGGCTCGTCCATCGATACCGCCAAGGCCGTTAACATTCTGGTCTCGGAGGGCGGTGACGACATCAGCAAATACGTGGGTGCCGGCGTATTGAAGCGCCCGCTGAAACCGTTCTTCGTGGTCCCCACCACGGCCGGTACCGGCTCGGAAGTGACCTCCGTTGCGGTCATCGCCGATACCGGGAAATCGGTCAAGCTGCCGTTTACGTCGTCGTTCCTGTTGCCGAATGCCGCGATCATCGACCCACGGATGACGGTTACGCTGCCACCGCACATCACGGCCGCCACCGCAATGGACGCCATGACCCATGCCACCGAAGCGTTTACCTGCATGGCGAAGAACCCGCTCAGCGACGCCTATGCCACTGCTGCCATTCGGAAAATTTCGCAGTCCCTGCTGACGGTGATGGACAATCCCGATGACACTGAGGGCCGGCTGGAACTGGCCCAGGCATCCACCATGGCCGGCATCGCCTTCTCCAACTCCATGGTCGGACTGGTACACGCCCTCGGCCATGCGACCGGCGCCCTGTGTCATCTTCCACACGGCCTGTGCATGAGTCTCTACCTGCCCTACGTGCTTGAATACAACCTGGAAAGCATACGCGAACCGCTGAGCGACCTACTGCTCTACCTCGATGGCGCCGATGCCTACGCGGTGACCCCGGCCAACCGGCGCGCAGAGGCCTCCATCACCGCCATTCGTCGCCTGCGGGACGCACTGTACAAGACGTGCGAACTGCCCCGTACGCTTAAGGAGACCGGCAAAGTCCGGGAGGACCAGCTGGATGCCATCGCGTCGCTGGCTCTCGACGATGGTTCGATTATCTTTAACCCGAAGGAAGTCAGCCTGGACGATGCCCGGGCAGTGTTAAGGCGTGCGTGGGCCTAGTGTCCCTCAAAACAAGTGTCTCGTATTGAGGGCACGTAACAACCGGAAGGCGCTCGGCGAGCCTGGGCAGATACCAGGCCGTGATCATCGAACCAGCGACAGGGGGTTGCCGGATTTTGCCTATTCGAGTCGGCGCAACAGCACCATCGGCGACACCCGCAAGACCGGACGCAACTGCCAGCGCCCCAATACGGCGAGTAGCACGGCACTGATCAGTGGGAGCGGCAGAATCACGGCCCAATGCCAGCGAAAAGCCCCCTCGAACAGACGGAACTGCAACGCCCACACCGCTGCTTCAGCCGCCATCACACCCAGTACGCCCGCAAACAGACCCAGCAGTGCAAACTCCATGACCGTGCTGCCCACCAGCACGGACTGGCGGGCACCGAGGGTGCGCATCAACGCTCCCTCACGCTGGCGCGACTGCAGGGTTGCACTGACTACGGCCGCCATGACCGTGATCGCCGCAGCCAGGATCAATAGCAGAATGGTTTCGATGGCCTGGGTGACCTGGTTGATGATGGTGCGGATACGGTCAATAACGTGGCCCACTGACAGCACCGAGATTGTCGGAAATTTGCGTGAGAAATCATTCAGCACGGCGTCTCGGGACGGCGGCAGATAAAAGCTGGTAATCCAGGTGGCGGGCATATTCTGCAGGGCCCCTCCAGGTGGGAACGCCATGTAGAAATTGGGTTTCATGCTGTCCCACTGCACGGTCCGGATGCTGGCAACCGGCTCGCTGATGTGCTGTGCGCCGATGGTAAAACCAAGCTTGTCCCCGAGCTTGACGCCCAGCCGGTCCGCCAGGCCCGCTTCAATGGATACCCCGGTTTTATCGCCTGCAGTAAACCAGCGCCCGGCCTGGATTCTGTTGTCGCCCGGCAATGCGCTCATCCAGGTCAGGTTAAGCTCGCGGTTGAGAGCGTTAATGTTGCGATCCTTGCTCACCGCCTCTCGCACCGGGCGACCGTTCAGCTCTGTCAGGCGCCCGCGTACCATGGGATAGAGCCGGTCGACGTCGGCGCCACGCTGAGCGAGAAAGGTTTTCACCTCATCTACTGCGTCCGGAGCGATGTTGAGCAGAAAGTGATTAGGGGCATCGGCGGGTAACTGGGCTTCCCAGTCGTCCAGCAGCGACGTGCGAACCAGTATCAGGGTGCAGGCCAGCATCATGGTCATGGCGAACACGGAAATCTGCGACAGACTGGCCCGGCGATGTCGGTACAGTGCCAGCAGTGCCAGGCGCCAGGCGCTGCCGCCTCCCGACAGCTTGCGCAACCCGATGACCATTAGCCAGCCTAGCGCTGCCAGTACCGCCAGCAACACCGCCAGGCCACCCAGGAGAGACAGAACCATGGTGATATCCCGGGCATAGAGCCAGACCAGACCAAACACTGCCACGGCGGCGATGGCCGCATCGACAACCCCCGCCCTGCCGGCTTCTCCCGGTTGGCTGCGCAGAACCTGCATCGCCGGTACCGTGCGCAACCGGCGCAGCGGCGGATAGGCAAACCCGAACAACGAAACCATGGCGGTCAACAGAGCAGGCAGCAGCGCCTTGGGATCGATTTCGTAGGCCAGCGGACGATCCAGAGCGGACGCAACCACCTCCGACAGGATGACGTACAGTGGTATCGCCACCAGCACGCCACCGACGATCCCGACAGCACCCCAGAGTAACAGCCGCCGCAGGTATATCCGGGCTATGCGATCGCTGTCGACACCGAGGGTCTTGAGCAGCGCTACGGTATCCCGTTGACCCACCGCATATTGGCGACTGGCAACGGCGACGGCGACCGCGGCCAGCAGAACGGCCAGACTGCCCCCTAACAGCAGAAAGCGTTCGGCCTTCTCCAGCGATTGCGACAGCGCCTGACCATCACGCACGCTTTTCCATTCGTGGCTGGGACCCAGTCGTGGCTTGAGCCAGCGATGGAAATCCTCCAGCTTAGTCTCGACTCCGGCGAACAGGGCCACATAGTTGACCCGGCTACCGGTACGGATGACCCCTGTCGCAGCCACATCGTCGATGTTCATCATAATGCGGGGCGCCAGCGCTGACATGCTGAAGCCACCGTCCGGCTCCCGCACCAGCACACCCGAGACCTTCAGACCCAGCCTGCCGAGGTCAACCGTATCGCCAACCTTCACCGACAGCAGCTGTAGCAACCTTGGGCTCAGCCAGGCCTCGCCACGGGCAGGCCCCTCATCCACCGTTTTCTCAGGCTGATCCAGCGCGGACCGGAATTCAATCTCGCCCCGCAACGGATAGTGCTGACCCACCGCCTTGACTGAAACCAGCTGGAAACGGTCGGCACCGGACATCATGGTGGAAAATTCTGTCATCCGGGCGGTCTGCAATCCACGGCTGCGGGCCTGCTCAAACCAGGCAGACGGGATAGGCTGGCCATTTTCGGACTCCAGTTGCCGGTCTGCTGCAAGAAACGCACTGGCCGAACTCACCAGCGTTTTCTGCAGTTGGCTGGCAAACAGCGCAATGGTAGCCACGGTGGCCACGGCGACCATCAGGGCAGCCAGCAGTACGCGGACATCACGCTCCCGCCAGTCCCTGCGGACTGATATCAGTTTTCCGGTCGCACTCATGCGGGCGTCGCTCCCGATTCCGTCAACTGACCGGCATCAATACTGAAATGGCGCTGACAGCGCCCGGCCAGTCGTTCATCGTGGGTGACCACCACCAGGGTGGTGCCCTGTTCCCGGTTCAGCGCCAGCAACAGGTCGGAAATCGCCTGGCCAGTGTGATTGTCGAGGTTTCCGGTGGGCTCATCCGCAAACAGAATCACCGGATTGGCGGCGAACGCCCGGGCGATGGCAACCCGCTGTTGTTCACCACCGGACAGTTGGCGGGGCGTATGGGACAGACGCTCACCCAGCCCCACCCGCTTCAGCAGTTCCCGCGCACGAATCTCCGGCGCCTCCAGTCCGCCCAGCTCCAGAGGCAGCATGACGTTCTCCAGTGCGGTCAGCGCGGGCAGTAACTGAAACGACTGAAACACAAACCCCACTCGCTGAGCCCGTAATCTGGCCCGTTCATCTTCGCCCAGCACACTGATGACGGCGCCGCCCAGCTCGACAGAGCCTTCCGACGGGGTATCGAGACCAGCCAGCAGGCCCAGCAGCGTCGTTTTACCTGAGCCGGAACGGCCTACAATGGCAGCAGATTCCCCCGACTTGATTTCCAGACTGACCCCCTGCAAGATCGTCAGCGTATTATGACCCAGGTTCACACGATGGCTGAGGTCCGACACCCGCAACATGAATTGTGCGGAGGTACCCGTCATAAAGGTTGTATCAGTCACGAAATCTCCTGCGGATAACGGTCATTGAGATGAGGAACGTTTGATTAATACGCGCGCCAGTTCCCTGAGATCATTACTGTTTCTAATCTGCCTGCTTATTGCCGGTGTCGCCCGGGGCGCCAGTGGTACCGTCCTGGTGATGGGCGACAGCCTCAGCGCCGGCTATGGCGTACCCACCGAAAAGGCCTGGGTTACCCTGCTGCAACAGCGCCTGGACCAGCAATTATCAAACGACTGGAACGTTATCAATGCCAGCATCAGCGGCGAAACCACCGACGGTGGCCTGCGGCGCCTGCCCAAGCTGCTGGATCAGCACCGCCCCGATGTGGTCATCATCGAACTCGGTGGTAACGATGGTCTGCGAGGCTTCCCGCCGGCGGTGATAGCTGACAACCTGAAGCAGATGATTCAGCTTTCCAGGCAAGCCGGAGCCCGAGTGCTGCTGGCCGGTATCCAGATGCCGCCCAACTACGGACCACGCTATACGGAGGCCTTCGCCGCGATCTACCCGAGGCTTGCCCAGTCCCTGTCCACCGCACTGGTGCCCTTTATCCTGTCCGGTATCTACGACCAGCCCGGGCTGATGCAGGGTGATGCCATGCACCCCAACGCCAGGGCGCAGCCGACCCTGCTCGAAAACGTCTGGCCGGTTCTGAAACCCCTGCTGACATCACCAGCGACCGACTCATGATCGCCAGCGTCGGTACCGGGGGTCAGCCCACCGGCACAGGAGATCAGCCTTAAGTCCGACAGGCTGCCAGGCTATCCAGAAAAACCCGCGCCCGCTTCTCCGACCAGTAAAGGCCGTCGGCGGCCCGTTCCACAAAACCCACATGCCCTCCCCAGCGGGGCGCTTCCAGCCTCACCCAATCGCCCAACTCGCGGGGTTGACGGGGAAAGCACTGCCTGGACAGAAACGGATCATCCAGGGCGTTAATGACCAGAGTCGGTACACGGATCTCGCCCAGCCTGCCCAATGCGGAGCATTGAGACCAGTAGTCTGCAGCATTGCGAAAGCCGTGCAGAGGCGCCGTATACCGGTCATCAAATTCATGGAACGTTCGAATTTGCGCAAACCCGTCGACGTTGATCAATTCCGGATACCGGCGGGCCTTTTCCGCCATTTTTTCGCCCAGGTCCTTTAGGAAACGCTGCATGTAAATCCGCCGACTGGGCAACGCCAGCATATCGGCGCTCCCCGCCAGGTCACACGGTACCGAGAACGTCACCGCGCCGTTAACCCGCGGGTCAATAGCAGCGGACTGCTGCGCCAGGTAAAGCAGCGTCAGGTTACCACCCATGCTGAAACCGGACAGTGAGAGCGAACGATAGTTCCCCTGCAGGGCGTGTTCGACGACCAGGCCCAGGTCGCCGGTGGCGCCACTGTGATAAAACCTGGGCTGACGATTCATGGTGCCGCCACAGGAACGGAAATTCCACGCCAGCACGTCCCAACCCTTGGCCAGCATGGCGCGGGCGAGACCGAGCACATAGGGTCGGCGGCTGTGGCCCTCCAGACCGTGAGACAGGATCGCCAGGCGATTGCCACCCTGCCGATACCAGTCCAGGTGTAATTCGTCGTCATCCGGTGTCGACAACACCTCGGTTTCCGGTTCCATCAGCCCCACACGACGGAACAGGCTGGGCCAGACCGACTGAAGATGACCACTGCGTAACCACAGTGGCGGCCGGTAGACACGGTAACCTCCGGCATCGCCGGGATCAGCAGGAATGGGAAACGACGACGACGCAAAACCGGGCATGGGCAATACAACTCCTGCTGACGCTGTTGGAAACAAACGGGCCGACGCAAAACGTCTTTAATCTTTCAATTCATGGGCTTGACTGGTTCCGGAAAAATCCTTAATATGCGCGCCTCTACGACGCTGTTCCCCGATAGCTCAGTTGGTAGAGCAACGGACTGTTAATCCGTTTGTCGCTGGTTCGAGCCCAGCTCGGGGAGCCACCTATTCTGAAAAGCCGTTCTCCGGGACGGCTTTTCTGCTTCTGGCTTTCCTGTTCAGCGCTCCTTTAACAACCCACATCGGCTAACAACCCACATCGGCCTGTTGCATATACGCCCGCAAAACCTGAAGCAGGGTATGAGCATCTACCGTTCCCGCCAGTTCACGAATGGAATGCATGCCGAACTGGGGCACGCCGATATCGAGCGTGGTAATACCCAGATTCGCAGCCGTCAGCGGGCCAATGGTACTGCCGCAGCCCATATCGCTGCGCACCGCAATAGTCTGGCTTGGCAGACCAAGCTCATCACTGAGATTGCGATAGAACGCCGCTGACCGACTGTTGGTGGCGTAACGCTGGTTGTGGTTCACCTTGATCACCGGCCCCTGATTCAGCAACGGCCCATGATTTTCATCGTGCCGATCGCTGAAGTTGGGGTGCACGCCGTGGGCGTTATCCGCCGAAATCATCATCGACCGGGCGATAGCCCTGTCCCGATGGGCAGCGCCACACCAGCGATCCAGCACCGATGCAAGGAATGGCCCCTGGGCTCCCTCGGCCGACATGCTGCCGACTTCTTCATGGTCATTACAGACCAGTAATGCGGGCTCATCACCGGAGGTCTGGACAAGCGCCTGCAAGCCAATGAAGCAGCTCAGCAGATTGTCCAGCCGGGCCGAGGCAATGAATTCGTCGCCAAGACCCACCACCGCAGCCGGCTGGCCATCGTAAAAATTCAGTTCGTATCCCAGCACCTTACCGACCGACAGGTCCGGGTACTCTCGCCCGATTTGCGCGGCCAGCAGATCATTGAACGTGACACCATCGGTTTCGGCGGATTGCATCAACACGGGCGGCAGATCGGTCTGCGGGTTCACCGTGCGGTTGCTGTTGGCTTCCCGATCCAGGTGGATCGCCAGGCTGGGGATAAAGGCAATGGCTTTACGGAAGTCTATCAGTACATCGCTGACCTTGCCCCGATCATCCCGTACGGTTACCCGCCCGGCCAGCGACAGGTCGCGATCAAACCAGGGGTTCAGCAGCGCGCCCCCGTATACTTCCACGCCAAGCTGGAAATACCCCTTGCGACGGAGCTCCGGATTGGGTTTGACCTTCAGGCAGGGGCTGTCGGTGTGCGCCCCCACCATGCGTATACCGGCAGCGGTCGGGTCACTGGCACCCGTGCGAAAGGCCACCAGTGCCGAGCCATTACGAACCACGTAGTAGCCCTGCCCCGGCGCCAGTGACCATTCCTCGCGCTCATCCAGGGGGATAAAGCCGGCGACATCCAGTTCGTCCGTCATGGTTTGCACGGCGTGCCACGGCGTGACTGAGCGGGTCAGAAATTCCAGCAGGCTTTGAGTGAAGTCGTTGTGTTCCATGGTTTCCTTGTCCGGACTGATAATGACTGATAATGACTACGTCACTGTGGCATGATGCCATAATTTTACGGCAGTGCCTCGGGTCATCCTGTGGTGATCTGACGATCGGACCCTGTGTGGCTGCTGTTTTCCCTCACTGATACATGACGCCGACAGGCAGGAGGTGCTTTTGGCGACGTTCACCCCGGTTCCGCGCTTTCTGGACATCGAGTACTGTCAGTCAGGCGACTGGTTCTTCCCCACCGCCATGGCCTGGTCACTGGCTGATGGCCGCATGAAGGTGGTGGTCATTGCGCCGGACGATGCCTGGCTGCCGGACTCGGACGATGAGCCGGACGTCGACCTTCGCTATCTGCATGAACAGGGCGTACCGCTGATCGAACTGGCGCGGGCGCTGCACGAAGACCTGCCCGACCAGACCGTCTACGTGGACGGTCTCGACCCGGATGACGCACTCATCGAGCAACTCTTCGAAGCGGTGGGCATGGAGATACCTTTTGAGCTGGCGCCGGTCAGCGAACTGATCACCGGCCTTGACCAGAACAGCCTGGAAGACGAGCGCCAGGCCCTGATCTTTGAGCATGGCCTTGATCCGCAGCTGCCCGAAACCGGCGTTTACGTCATGCTGCTGCTGGCCCGTCAGAACGGATTGATCGATGACACGGATGAGACCTGCGAATTGTGACCCAGGTCGATGCAACATTCCGTTACACGAGGCATGATTGAGCTCACCTTGTCATGCCGGTCAGCCGAAGCTCCTCACTGGCCGCCCGCAGCCGGACTCATCATGCCCCCAATGCCCAGATACCTTGCCATCGCCACCCTGCTACCGCTTGTCATTGCAACCGCCCAGGCTGCGCCGGGTGGCGACGCGGCAATACCCGTGGAAGACCGGTCGGAGCCGTACTACGTCAGCCTGCTCGGCACCACCCTGAACCATCGCTCGATCGGCACCCTGGACAACGCAACCTGGTCGTCCGCCGGTACACTCGTGGTCGGCAGTTACCTGACGGATCTGTTCCGCGTCGAATTCCGCGCCGGTAAAGGTCTGAGTGAGAGTAGACTGTCACCGGACTTCACGCTCAACATCGACTATTTCGCCAGTTGGTACATCGGCCTTCAATACGCTCTGACACCCTATTCCCACGTGTATGGTCAGTTCGGATTTTCCTACATCCAGGGAACAGCCGACTTACAGAACCCGGATGAGAACCGCAACAGGCAGTACCGGAACATCAAAAGCAGCTACCCGGAGAGCGCCTTCAGTGCAAGCTGGATCACCGGCATCGACCTGGAGGTTATCAACAACACCTACCTGGTTCTGGAGGGTGGGCGCTTGTTCAGGGATACCGGTAGCCGGGCCAATACCTTCCAGTTTTCCAGCGGCATCCGCTATGAGTTCTGAGGCCCTCCTGACCCCTGCCCGGGGTGACGAATATGCCAGCACGAGTGGATGCGGGCATTACGCTCAAAATCCCGACCAATCGTGGCGGCGGTCACATCCGTCACCTGATACCGGGCCGCGACCGCTTCGTCCAACCTGAACCGCCGGAAGTTATTGGAAAATACCAGCAGGCCCCCCGGTGCAAGGCGGCGCATCGCCTGATCAATCAGCCGTCCGTGATCCCGCTGAATATCCAGCACGCCCTCCATCCGGGCGGAATTGGAAAACGTCGGCGGATCCATGAATATCAGATCAAAACGCTCCGAATCCGCCGGTTTCCCGGCCAGCCAGGCCAGGCAATCCGTCGCCTCCACCCGATGCCGACGGGGATCCACGCTGTTCAGTGCCAGGTTATCCTGCGCCCAGCTCACATAGGTACGGGACATATCCAGGCTCAGCGAGGAAGCCGCGCCACCAACCGCGGCATGCACAGTGGCCGCGCCCGTATAACAAAACAGGTTCAGAAACCGTGCACCTCGGGCATGCTGCTGAATCCACTGCCGGACCGGCCGATGATCCAGGAAGAGCCCGGTATCAAGATAATCCTTCAGATTGACCCGCAGCAGACAGCCATGTTCGTGAACTGTGAAGAAGTCGGCACTGCCGGCCTGTTTTTCATATTGCTGGCTACCCGCCTGGCGCTGCCGCTGTTTACACACCATAGCCGACGAAGATACGTCCAGTGCTTCGGGGATCACCGCCAGTGCCTCCGCCAGCCGCTCCCGTGCGGCACGGGCATCAACAGACCTCGGCGGCGCGTATTCCTGAACATGCAGGCGCTCGCCGTACACATCAATCGCCAGGGCAAATTCTGGCATGTCCGCATCATACAACCGGTAACAGTCCAGGTTTTGCTTGCGCGCCCACTGGCCAAGAACTCTACGATTTTTACGCAGACGGTTAATAAACATCTGCGCGCGTTCGGGGTGCGTGACCTTGGGAAACACCTCACCGGGTGGCGTCACCTCCCGGGCAACCGTGGCATTGGCATCGTCTACTTCGAATAACAGCAGTTGCGCCGGCAGCTTGCCGTTGAACAGGCGATACTGTTTGTAGCTCCGCAATCCGATCGCGTGCCCGATTTCCGGCGCACCGGTAAACACCCCCAGACGCCAGCCCGGCATGGACGCTTTGATCACCTCACCGAGGCGCTGGTAAAGACCGCCCAGCGCCTGCCGGTCGCTCAAACGCTCACCGTAGGGCGGGTTGGTCAGCACCAGGCCCTCTGCAGACCAGTCAGGTTGACGCACGAAGGCGTCGATATCCCGTCGCTCAACCCGGATCAGATCGCCGAGCCCGACACGGCGGATATTGCGCTGAGCCGTAGCGATGACAGTCGGGTCCCGATCAAATCCGTCAAAGTGCAATCGGCATGCCGCCAGCCCCACAAGGGCACGCTGTTCGGCATCCTTCCGCAGGGCTGTCCACGCCTCGGGCAGATGCCCCAGCCAGCGTTCGAAACCGAAGTGCTCTCGCAACAGTCCCGGCGCCCGATCTGTGGCCATCATCGCCGCCTCTATGAGTAGCGTTCCCGAGCCGCACATTGGATCGATCATATCACTGCCAGCGGCCGCCATAGCCGGCCATTCGGCGCGCAGTAACAGCGCCGCGGCCAGATTTTCCTTCAGGGGCGCCGCACCCTTTTCGGTTCGGTATCCCCGCCGATGAAGACTCTCACCACTAAGATCGATACCCAGCTGTAAACGGCCCCGGTGAAGGCGCGCAGCAATCAACAGATCAGGATCAGTCAGATCGATTGATGGCCGCTCCCCGTCAGCGTTACGCAAGCTGTCGACAACGGCGTCTTTTACCCGTTGAGCGCCGTACTGGGTATTGCGAATGGCATCATTCTGGCCCTGAAAGGCCACCTTGAAACGCCCCGAAACGGACAGATGAACCGACCAGTCAATCGCCATTACGCCGTCATAAAGTCGCTCGCCACTGGTCGCTTCCACCTCTGCCAGGTGCAGAATCACCCTGTTGGCAAGCCGTGACCACAAACAGGCCCGGTAGCCTGCCTGCAACGGCCCCTGCACCCAGACCCCGGCCGGCGCATTGCGGACCGGCTCCAGGCCAAGCTCACGGAGTTCGTCGGCCAACAGATACTCCACCCCTTTGGGGCAGGTTACGAAAAAGTTACATTGGGACAAGCTTGACTCCTGCTGAACTCGGGGTTCACTAAACGACCAGTATGACAGGGCTACCATGGTAACCGACGCCAGCATATTTCACACAAACATAAGCGTCCGGTCTTCTATATGAAATAAATAGTGTACAGGAGCCAAGTTTTAGACTTACCTTGTAGTTGACGCGTCATTTCGGGCGGACCAGCGGGTCTGCCTCGCAGGATCCTGAGTTGCCATGGCTTACTAAGGCCCCTTTGTGCGCCCTGGACAGGGGCGACTTGCGCCGGAAAGCCATGGCACGTGCGCACGTGCTTTTTCTGTTCAATCCATGAGGTGAGGAACGGCATGAAAAGACAGAAGAGAGATATGATCGCTCGCGCATTCAAGCGGGGTTATCTGGCCGGTGTGTCCGGAAAATCAAAAGACAGCTGCCCACTCGATCAGGTAGAAGTCAGGCAGGAGTGGCTCAATGGGTGGCGTGAAGGCCGTACAGATCACTGGGACGGCATGACCGGCGTTTCCGGTATTCACAAACTCGCGAGCGTCACCGCTTAGGTCGGGCCGGTCAGCCTTTGCGCGACCAGCCTTTGTTCTGGTCGCGCAATCCGGCCCCGACAGGGCGATCAGACAAACGGAATGGTTCTCTGCTCTGCCGACAGCATTCAGTAAATCCGAACGGGTCCACCCGACCCGGACTATAGACGACGATACGCCACGGGGTTTATTCCCCGCACGGGCCCGCTTGGCGGGCCCATCTTATCGAGACCCCGCTGTCTCATCAGCTGAGCGCGGATGCTGCCAGACCGGTTCATTGAGGATGGCCATCGCTGCGTCACGGATCAGCGCTGGTCCGCGGTAGATAAAACCGGTGTATATCTGCACCAGACTGGCACCCGCACGAATTTTCTCCGCCGCACTGGCGCCGTCCGTAATCCCTCCCACGCCAATTATGGGAAGCGTCCTGCCCAACTCGGCCGAAAGCCCCTGAATCACCCGTACAGAGGGTTCCCGGGCGGGCCCGCCACTCAGACCACCGGCTTCCCCGGCATGCAAATGTCCTGCAACGGCGTCTCGGTCAATCGTGGTGTTGGTGGCAATCACACCATCAAGCCCGGCCTGTCTGAGCGCGTCCGCCACAAACCGGATACCCGCATCGTCAAGGTCCGGAGCAATTTTCACCGCGATGGGTACATAGCGGCCCTGCTCTGCGGCCTGCCGGGTCTGTTCGTCTTTGATCGCGTCCAGAAGGCGCAGCAGGGAATCACCGAACTGGAGATCACGCAGCCCAGGGGTGTTGGGGGACGAGACATTTGCCGCAATGTAGTCTGCCTGACTGTAAACGGCCGCAATCCCCCTGCGATAGTCGGATTCGGCCTGCTCCACCGGGGTGACGGCATTTTTGCCTACATTGATGCCGAGTATGCCCCGAAAACCACGGCGATCCACCTGCCTCAGCAGATGCGCCAACCCCTTATTATTGAACCCCATGCGGTTAATAATGGCCTGGTGTTCAGTCAGTCGGAACATGCGCGGCTGCGGATTACCGGGCTGGGCCAGAGGCGTTACCGTGCCCACTTCAATGAAGCCGAACCCCAGTGCGCCGAGCGCGTCGATGTGATCGGCGTTCTTATCCAGACCGGCCGCCAAACCGACCGGATTGGGAAAATCCAACCCCATCACCTTGGTCGGCACCGTCGGTACACGCGGTGCAAAGAGACCCAGCAGCCCCAGGTGCTGTGCCAGATCCATCGAAGTCAACGCAACGTCGTGCGCCTGCTCAGGGGGCAACCGGAAAAGAAGTTCTCGAATCAGGCCGTACATTGCGTGATCCCTCTTTATGATAAGCATTTATTGCCGGGGGCAGAGTGACAAATACAGTCAGCAGGCGGCAATCACCCGGGGTTGAGACTGGGAATTCAGACTGTCGGCATTATAACGAAACTTGTCCACAGGTCCGCATACCGTAATTGTGTGAATGCTAAATGACTGTCTCGTTAAGGTCTTGTGACCTTTTCCACGGATTCTGTGGATAACCCTGTTGAAAATGCCGCATTACATTTTGCAAACCCTTGGGAAACAAGCCGGCCTACAGATTGATCATTTTTTAACCAACTTATTAATCTTTAAAAATCAGATAATTACAAAGTCATCCGGGGGCCAGGTACCGCACATCCTGATAGACTGCATCCGGAAACAGGATTGGTCCTATGTGCATAAAATGACAGGCTGTTAGCGCCGCTTTTCTTCCATCCTGGACAAAAACTCCTGCATGACCAGGGTGTAAAGCTCCCCGCCCAGGAAACCGTCCTCGACCCCCTCATCAACGTTGGGATTATCGTTGACTTCAATCACCGCTACGCGGTTGCCCGCCTGTTTGATGTCTACGCCGTACAGACCGTTGCCAATCAGACGAGTGGCGTTCAGGGCCGCCTGGATGACGTTTTTCGGGACTTCATAAGTGGGGAGAGTTTCAAATCCGCCACTGTCCACCTGCTGGTTATCGCCGTGCTGGTAGATCTGCCAGTGGTCTTTGACCATGTAGTATTTGCAGGCGAAAATCGCACGGCCTCCGAGCACACCGATGCGCCAGTCATAATCGGTGTAAAAGTATTCCTGGGCGAGCACCAGCGCCGACTGCTTGAACAGGGTTTTCAGCGCCTGGCGCAGCCCCTGCTCGTCTTCAGCCCGGATCACCCCGCGGGAAAAGGCACCGTCGGGAATTTTTACCACAGCGGGGAAACCCAGATGCTCAACCACCTGTTCGACGGAGTCTTTCTGGTCTTTGGACAGAATCAACGTCTTGGGGGTGGGTATTTTATTGTTCTTCAACAAGTCGGCCAGGTATACCTTGTTGGTGCAGCGCAGGATCGACACGGGATCGTCAATCACCACCATGCCTTCGGCCTCGGCTTTGCGGGCAAACCGATAGGTATGGTGATCAATCGCTGTAGTCTCGCGGATGAACAGCCCATCGTATTCCGGCAGCCGCATATAGTCTCGCCGGGAAATCTGTTCTACGTTGATGCCCAGCTTTTTACCTGCTTTCACAAAACACGTCAGTGCGGCTTTGTCACTGGGGGGTAACTGCTCGTCCGGATTCACCAGCATCGCCAGATCAAACCGGTACTGGCGCCGCGAGCGTGGCTTACGCCAGACAATACTGCTGAAACGGTCCAGTGCGGACGCGAACGCGTCCTGTTCGCTGTCACTGAGATCTGCCGGCGACGCCGGTTTCATGGACTCGATCTGCCAGGACTTCCGGCGCCGGAAGACCACCTCCAGTACCGGGCAGGGGAAACGGTCAAACAATACCCGCGCCACCGGCTTCAGGGCTGGATGCTCGGTCTGGCCAAAATAGGTTCGCACACGCAGCTGATGCGTGGCATCGCGTTCGTCGTCGCCCGGCTTCATGGCGGCACCGGTGGCCTCCAGCCAGTCGATGACGCCGCTGTCCAGCTCTTCCAGTTCCAGCGAGAACAGCCCCTTGCGACTCAGGTCGTTGAGGGTGGTGACCGATGGCACCACGTTGTGTCCCCGGGCTTCCGCCAGCAGCGAACAGTAGTAGCCACGGCTGAGATAACGCGCGCTCTGACACAGGTTGATGACCCGGACCCGGCGGGAGGCTGGTGTGGCAAGCTGCAGGTACTGATCGAACGTCAGTACGTCTTCACTGGGGTAAAAGGGCGCCCAGTCTTTGGCCCGGTCGACAACGATCAGTAAGCGTGACATTAATAGAGTGCCTCCATGAGACTGAAATAGCCGATAGCAGACGTTGGCGGGCGAGACGTCAGACGTTGTTCAGCCTGAGGCGCGACGATAACCTGCCGAACAGCGGCGCACAATCATCGGTTAGTGCGTGATTTTACGCATGTTTGGCCGCTGTTCAGGAGCACGGCTCTCACCCATAATAGAGCCTGGATTTAACGTTTGCTCAAGGTTTTAGCCAGTATGACCGAATTTCACTGCCGCCTTGCGGTCATCGCTGACCTTGACCAGCTTGTTGCTCTGGAAAAGCAGTGTTTTACCGAGGACCGAATTTCCCGGCGAAGCTTCCGGCGCTTCATTGAAATGCCCCGTGACCGACTGATCGTGGCAGTGTCGGGCGACCAGATTCTGGGCTACAGCCTGGTATTGATGCGCAGCGCCACGCGGCTCGCTCGCATCTATTCGATTGCGGTATCCGCCGCCGCCCGCGGCCAGGGATTAGGCTCGCAACTGGTACAACAGGCCGAGCACTACGCGGTGGAGGCGGGTCGCATTATCATGCGTCTGGAAGTCCGCGAGGATAATGCTCCAGCGATCCGGCTTTACCAACAGTTGGGTTACCGACAATTCGGCACCTACCGTGATTACTACGATGACCACGGTACCGCCCTGCGATTTGAACGACGTATCCTGCACTATGAGCCCACTGGTCAGTTTCTGGAAGTGCCCTATTACCCCCAGACCACGGATTTCTCCTGCGGTCCGGCGGCACTGATGATGGCGATGGCCGCGCAGGATCATGAGCGGCGGCTGACCACGCTTGAGGAACTGAAAATCTGGCGCGAGGCCACGACCATTTTCATGCTGGCGGGCCACGGCGGGTGCGGTCCACACGGGCTGGCCCTGGCCGCCTGGCATCGGGGATTTATGGCCTCCGCCTACGTCAGCACGGATGGCGCCCTGTTTAAAGATACGGTCCGCAACCCGGACAAGAAACGCGTGCTGGAGTTGGTCCACGAGGGTTTTCTGGTCGACATTGCCCAGACCGGCATTGCACTCCACCACGACCCCCTCACCCTGGACAGTATGGAACGGGCGTTGCGGGAGGGCCGTGTGCCGATCATTCTGATCAGCACCTGGCAGCTGAACCGGAGCCGGGTTCCGCACTGGGTAACGGTGTGCGCCATGGATCGCCAGTTCGTCTATCTGCACGACCCGGAGATTGACATTGAGGAAGGCGAAACCGTCGCCGACAAACAGTACGTACCGGTCGACCGACGGGTCTTTGACCAGATGTCGCGTTACGGCAAGAATCAGCCGTTGCAGGCGGCAGTTATCATCGGGCCCCGCCGCTGACGATATCGCTGCAAGCAGACTCTCAGGCGGTCCGGATGGCGGCTTCCTTGAGCGCCGCTATCTCGTCCCGCAACTGGGCCGCGCGCTCGAAATCAAGGTCTGACGCCGCCTTGTACATGTCATCCTCCAGCCTGGCCACATCCTTCAGCAACTGCTCAGGCGTACGGCCATTGGCCTTGCTGAGGTAGACTTCCGCTTCTTCCGCTGCTTTCTGTCCCGGCCTTTCTCCACCACGGCGGCGTCCGCCGCCAGACGAAGCACCCTCCATGATGTCGGCAATCTTCTTGTTGAGACCGGTGGGTGTAATACCGTGCTCCTCATTATGAGCCAGTTGCTTATTGCGTCGCCGATCCGTTTCATCAATCGCCCGCTGCATGGAGCCGGTAATCCGGTCCGCATAAAGAATGGCCTTGCCGTTAACGTGGCGGGCGGCACGTCCCATAGTCTGGATCAGTGACCGTTCCGAGCGCAGGAACCCTTCCTTGTCGGCATCCAGAATGGCAACCAGGGACACTTCCGGCATATCCAGCCCCTCCCGCAACAGGTTGATCCCCACCAGCACGTCGAATTCGCCCCGGCGCAAATCACGGATGATCTCGACACGCTCCACGGTGTCGATGTCTGAATGCAGATAGCGAACCCGTACATCGTGCTCCATCATAAAATCGGTGAGATCTTCCGCCATGCGCTTGGTCAGCGTGGTGACCAGTACCCGTTCGTTCACCTCGACCCGTTTGTGGATTTCCGACAGCAGGTCATCAACCTGGGTGGTCGCCGGCTTGATTTCGATCTGCGGGTCGATCAGTCCGGTCGGCCGGACCACCTGTTCTACCACCTGGCCGGCGTGTTCGGCTTCATAATTCCCCGGCGTCGCGGACACAAAGATCATCTGTGGCGCAATCCGCTCCCATTCGTCAAAACGCATGGGTCGGTTATCCAGGGCGGACGGCAGCCGAAAGCCATATTCCACCAGGGTTTCCTTGCGCGAGCGATCGCCCTTGTACATGGCGCCAATCTGCGACACTGTCACGTGGGATTCATCAACCACCAGCAGCGCGTTGTGGGGCAGATAGTCAAACAGGGTGGGCGGCGCCTCCCCCGACGCCCGGCCCGACAGATATCGGGAGTAGTTTTCGATGCCGTTGCAGTAGCCAAGCTCCAGCATCATTTCGATGTCGTACCGGGTGCGCTCCTCCAGACGCTGGGCCTCCACCAGACGGTTGTTGTCCCGCAGGACCTTGAGTCGCTCGTCCAGCTCAACCTTGATGTGCTCGATTGCCCCCAGCACCGTTTCACGCGGAGTTACGTAGTGGGACTTGGGGTAGATGGTCACGCGCGGCACGCGACGCAGAACTTCGCCGGTCAGCGGATCAAAATAACTCAGGTTTTCCACTTCATCATCGAACAGCTCGATGCGGATGGCCTCTTTCTCGGATTCCGCCGGGAACACGTCGATCACGTCGCCCCGCACACGGTAGTTGGCCCGGTGAAATTCGATATCGTTGCGGGTGTACTGCAATTCCGCAAGACGACGCAGGATGACACGCTGGTCCATCTTGTCGCCGCGATCCAGGTGCAGCATCATTTTCAGGTACGACTGGGGATCGCCCAGGCCGTAAATGGAGGACACGGTTGCCACGATAATTGCGTCCGGGCGCTCCAGCAGCGCTTTGGTCGCCGACAGACGCATCTGCTCTATGTGCTCGTTGATGGAGGCGTCCTTTTCGATGAAGGTATCCGATGACGGCACATAGGCTTCGGGCTGGTAGTAATCGTAATAGGACACAAAGTACTCGACCGCGTTATCCGGAAAGAACTCCCGGAACTCACCATAGAGCTGGGCCGCCAGGGTTTTGTTATGGGCCATGACGATGGTCGGCCGCTGGACCTCCTGGATCACATTGGCGATGGTGAAGGTCTTGCCCGAACCCGTCACACCCAGCAACGTCTGGTGAGCCAGGCCCGACTGGATACCGTCAACGAGACCGGCAATGGCCTCAGGCTGATCGCCAGCCGGGCTGTAAGGTGAATCTACTCTGAACTTGCTGATGGTACCTCCTCCGCAACGCCTGGGGAGTTATCCTGCTGCGCGCTTCATGTTAACATCTGTTCGTCAAACGACCGGCACCGGCCTGCGGGCACTTCAACGCGCCCGGGCCAATGAAGCCTACTCAAACGCATCTTTAAGGAGCGCAGTTTGGACCCTCAACTTTCCACCCGAGTACAGTCGATCAAGCCGTCGCCCACCCTGGCCGTTACCAATAAAGCCGCTGAACTGCGGGCCGAGGGTCGGGACATTATCGGGCTCGGTGCCGGAGAGCCCGATTTTGACACCCCGGATCACATCAAGAATGCAGCGATAGCTGCGATCAATGCGGGTCAGACCAAGTATACCGCGGTGGATGGTACGCCCGGGCTTAAAAAGGCGATTATCGAAAAGTTTCGTCGGGATAATGGCCTCTCGTACGAACCCAACCAGATACTGGTATCAAGTGGTGGCAAACAGAGTTTTTTCAACCTGGCACTGGCTACGCTGAATGCCGGAGACGAGGCCATTATCCCCGCTCCCTACTGGGTGTCCTATCCGGACATGGTGCTGGTTGCTGAAGGCAAGCCGGTCATCCTCGAATCCACGGCGGAAACCCGGTTCAAGATCACGCCCGAACAACTGGAAAACGCGATCACACCACGCACCCGACTGTTCGTCATCAACAGCCCATCCAATCCCAGCGGTATGGCCTACTCCCTGGATGAGCTGAAAGGCATTGCCGAGGTGCTGAAAAAACACCCACAGGTAATGATCGCCACCGACGACATGTATGAACCCATACTCTGGACTGGCCAGCCATTCTGCAACATTCTCACAGCAGCGCCGGAACTCTATGACCGGACGTTTGTGCTTAACGGTGTCTCCAAGGCCTACTCCATGACCGGATGGCGAATTGGCTATGCCGCCGGCCCGGCCAAAGTGATCGGTGCGATGAAGAAAATCCAGTCACAGAGCACCTCAAACCCGGCGTCCATTTCGCAAGCGGCGGCTCAGGCTGCCCTGGAAGGACCCCAGGACTGCGTCGGCGAGATGGTCAAGGCCTTTAAAGAGCGTCACGACTATCTGGTAGACGCCCTGAACAGACTGCCGGGTGTAACATGCTTGCCAGGGGACGGGACCTTCTACGCGTTTCCCGACTTCCAGGGTGCCATTGATGCCAACCCGTCTGTCAGCAACGACGTTGAGTTCGCCGAAATGCTGCTTAAAGACGCTGGCGTTGCGCTCGTGCCCGGCTCTGCGTTTGGCGCGCCCGGCTGCATGCGACTGAGCTTCGCCACCAGCCTCGACACACTGAAACAGGCTATCGAACGCCTGGCGAAGGTATTGGGCTGATAAGCGCATATCGGGGTTGACGAGGCGTAATGGTCACCGTACCATACGCGCCTCGTCAAGACCGACGATGTTCCCCGATAGCTCAGTTGGTAGAGCAACGGACTGTTAATCCGTTTGTCGCTGGTTCGAGCCCAGCTCGGGGAGCCACTATTCAAAAAAGCCGCTGACTCAGCGGCTTTTTTATGGCCCATTGAAAACAAGTGAGGCCTTTTATTATTTGCCAGTCAG
>JASBRL010000061.1 GCA_030149475.1 Marinobacter sp. | reverse complement strand
TAAAACCAACGACTGACCGCTTCCGAGCGGCTTTCCAGTAATCAGCGAGAAGCAACATGGCTAACCATTACACAACGCTCAGTTTTAACCATGGCGAAACCCTCGACGCCCTGCGTGACCAGGTTACCCGCTTTGCCCGGGGCCGTATTGCGCCGCTGGCCGAGGCCACGGATCGTGAGAACCTGTTTCCGGCGCACCTGTGGCGGGAGATGGGCGATATGGGCCTGCTGGGCATGACGGTCGGCGAAGAATACGGCGGCAGCAACATGGGCTATCTTGCCCACGTCATTGCCATGGAAGAAGTCAGCCGGGCCTCAGCCAGCATCGGTCTGAGTTACGGCGCGCACTCCAACCTGTGCGTGAACCAGATTCACCGCAACGGCACCGACGCGCAGAAGGCCCAGTATTTGCCGGGGCTGGTGAATGGCACCCAGATCGGCGCACTGGCCATGAGCGAACCCAACGCCGGTTCCGACGTGGTGAGCATGAAACTCCGCGCGGAAAAAGATGGCGATCATTACGTGCTTAACGGCAGCAAGATGTGGATCACCAACGGGCCTGATGCCCACACCTACGTCATCTACGCCAAGACCGACGTTCAGGCGGGTCCCCAAGGCATCACCGCGTTCATCGTCGAGCACGACCTGCCCGGGTTCTCCCGCGGCCCCAAACTCGACAAGCTCGGCATGCGGGGCTCCAACACCTGCGAGCTGATCTTTGAGAACGTTCGTGTGCCTGCTGAAAACATTCTGGGCGGCGAACATCAGGGCGTTAAGGTGCTGATGTCCGGCCTGGATTATGAGCGTGTAGTGCTCTCAGGCGGGCCGGTTGGCATCATGCAGGCCTGTATGGACGTGGTGGTTCCCTATGTTCATGAACGCAAGCAGTTTGATCAGCCCATCGGCGAGTTCCAGCTGATCCAGGGCAAGCTCGCAGACATGTACACCGAACTGGCGGCGTCCCGCTCTTATCTGTACGCCGTGGCCCAGGCTTGCGACCGGGGTGAAACGACCCGCAAAGACGCCGCGGGGGCGATTCTGTACACCTCCGAGCGGGCCACCAAAATGGCTCTGGAGGCCATCCAGATCCTCGGCGGCAACGGCTATATCAACGAATACCCCACCGGCCGGTTGCTGCGCGACGCCAAGCTGTATGAGATCGGGGCCGGTACCCAGGAAGTACGCCGGATGCTGATCGGTCGTGAACTGTTCCGGGAATCCAACTGAGACACGCCATGGCTATTCTATACAGTACGATTCAACCCCAGTCTCCCGAGTTCCGCGATCGCAAGGCCGGCATGGAAGCACTGGTTGCGGAACTGCGCCAGCGTCTGAGCACCGCCGCCAGCGGTGGCGGTGAGGCCGCCCAGAAACGTCACATCGGCCGCGGCAAGCTGCTGCCGCGAGACCGGGTCAACCGCTTGCTCGATCCGGGATCGCCTTTTCTGGAAGTCGCACCCCTGGCCGCCGATGACGTGTACGGCGAATCCGTTCCCGCCGCAGGCATCATTGCGGGCATCGGTCTGGTCGAGGGGGTCGAGTGCATGATCGTGGCCAACGATTCCACGGTCAAAGGCGGCACCTACTACCCGTTGACCGTCAAAAAGCACATCCGCGCCCAGACCATCGCCGAAGAAAATCACCTGCCCTGTATCTACCTGGTGGACTCCGGCGGCGCCAACCTGCCGCGGCAGGACGAAGTGTTTCCCGATGCCGAGGACTTTGGCCACATCTTTTTCCGTCAGGCCAACATGTCCGCCAAAGGCATTCCACAGATCGCAGTGGTACTGGGCCTGTGCACGGCCGGCGGCGCCTATGTCCCTGCGATGGCCGACGAGAGCATCATGGTCAAGGGCCAGAGTTCGATATTCCTGGCCGGCCCCCCTCTGGTCAAAGCCGCGACCGGTGAATCCGTCAGCGCCGAGGAACTGGGCGGTGCGGATGTCCACTGCGGTATTTCCGGCGTCGCCGACCACCTGGCCCACACCGAAGCGGAAGCGCTCGAGCGGGCCCGGCGCTGCATCGCCAATCTCAACCATCGTAAACCGGACGACCTGCGCCTGAAGACCCCGGAAGAACCGCTCTACCCGGCCGAAGAACTCTACGGTGTCGTACCCACCGAATTGCGTACGCCCTATGACGTGCGCGATGTGATTGCCCGCCTGGTGGACGGTTCCGAATTTGACGAATTCAAGGCCGGATTCGGCACCACGCTGGTTTGTGGTTTTGCCCACCTGTACGGAATGCCGGTCGGGATTGTTGCCAACAACGGCATCCTGTTCGCCGAATCCGCGCAGAAAGGCGCTCATTTCATCGAGCTGTGCAGCCAGCGGGGTATTCCGCTGGTGTTCCTGCAGAACATCACCGGCTTTATGGTGGGCAAACAGGCCGAGCACGGTGGCATTGCCAAGCATGGCGCCAAGATGGTCACCGCAGTGGCCTGCGCCCGGGTACCCAAATTTACCATCATCATTGGCGGCAGTTTCGGCGCTGGCAACTACGGCATGTGTGGCCGGGCCTACCAGCCTCGTTTCCTGTGGATGTGGCCCAATGCCCGGATCGCCGTGATGGGCGGCGAACAGGCCGCCGGCGTGCTGGCGGACGTCAAGCGCGTGGGGCATGAGCGTCAGGGCAAGGACTGGAGTGCTGAAGAGGAAGCGGCCTTCAAACAGCCGGTGATCGATCAGTTCGAAACCCAGTCCAGCCCCTACTACGCCAGCGCCCGACTGTGGGACGATGGCGTGATCGACCCGGCCGACACCCGTAAAGTACTCGGCCTGGCATTATCCGCCGCCCTCAACGCCCCTGCCGAAGCGACGCGCTTTGGCGTTTTCCGAATGTAAGGAGCCCGCCATGACGACACCGTCTGTTGACAGCCAGACCGATCGCCGCGGGGTGACGGTTATTACCCTGAACCGGCCGGACAAGCGCAATGCGTTTGATGATCGTATTATCAGTGAGCTGACAACCGCACTGACCGACGCGGCTGCCAATCAAGCCTGCCGGGTTGTGGTACTGGCCGGCGCTGGTCGGCATTTCTCCGCCGGCGCCGATCTGGGCTACATGCAGCGAACGGCCGAACTGAGCCGCGAGGACAATATCGAAGACGCCCGGCGACTTGCCCGCCTGATGCAGGTCCTTGATCAGCTGTCGGTGCCCACCATCGCTAAGGTCCAGGGTGCCGCTTTCGGCGGCGCGATCGGGCTGATCTGCGCCTGTGATATGGCCATCGGCGCCGACAACGTCCGGCTGTGCCTCAGTGAGGCTCGCCTGGGCCTCACGCCCGCCGCTATCGGTCCCTATGTGGTTCGTGCCATGGGGCCGCGTCAGGCTCGCCGTTATTTCCAGAGCGCCGAGGAAATAGCCGCAGCAAAGGCCGTTGACCTGGGACTGCTCCATGAACAGGTCCCCGAGCCCGAACTGGACAAACGGATTGAATCGCTGGTCGCCACCCTGCTTCGCAATGGGCCTGTGGCCATGGCAGCGGGCAAGGCGTTGGTCGGTCGCATAGCCGGAGCCGATAACGATACCTCGCTGATCGAGCACACAGCCAGCGTCATCGCCGACCTGCGCACCGGCGCAGAGGGCCAGGAAGGGCTGCGAGCCTTTTTTGAGAAACGTTCTCCGGATTGGGCTGTAACCTCCTGATGAAAAAGACCATTAACTCCGTTCTTATTGCCAATCGTGGCGAAATCGCACTGCGCATTATCCGCACCGGGCAGCGACTGGGCCTGCGGTGTATTGCCGTTTATTCCGAGGCCGATGCCCGGACGCCCTTCGTGCTCGCCGCCGACGAAGCCGTCTGCATCGGCCCGGCGGAAGCAGCCCGGAGCTATCTGGATACTGAAAAGGTGCTCGCTGCCGCTCGTGATACCGGCGCTGACGCCGTTCATCCGGGATACGGGTTCCTGTCTGAAAACACCACCTTTGCCGGCGCCTGCGAAGACGCCGGTATTACCTTCATCGGACCACCGGCCAGCGCGATTGCAGCCATGGGTTCAAAAAGTGCGGCCAAAGCGTTGATGGAAAAGGCCGGCGTGCCGCTGGTGCCCGGCTATCACGGCGATGACCAGGACCCGGACACCTTTGCGCGGGAAGCACAGCGCATAGGCTTTCCCCTGTTGATTAAAGCCAGTGCCGGCGGTGGTGGTAAAGGGATGCGGGTGGTGCGTAACGCGAACGCCCTGCAAGCGGAAGTGGAAGCCGCGCAACGGGAGGCCCGATCGGCCTTTGGCGACAGTCACCTGCTGCTCGAACGCTACCTGGAAACGCCGCGCCACGTGGAAGTTCAGGTGTTTTTCGATGCCCACGGACAGGGCCGCTACCTGTTTGACCGGGACTGCTCGGTTCAACGCCGGCATCAGAAAATCATCGAAGAGGCGCCGGCACCGGGCATTGCCCCGGAGGTTCGTCGCGCCATGGGGGAAGCCGCCGTGCGCTGCGGTGACGCCATCGGCTACGTGGGCGCCGGCACCGTCGAGTTTCTGTACGAGCCGTCCGGTGAGTTCTTCTTCATGGAGATGAACACCCGTCTTCAGGTTGAACACCCGGTGACGGAAACCATCACCGGGCTCGACCTGGTGGAATGGCAACTGCGCGTTGCCGCCGGAGAACCCCTGCCCTGGGCCCAGCAGGATCTGCGGGCGACAGGTCATGCCATCGAGGCTCGGGTTTACGCGGAAGATCCGGATCACGACTTCCTTCCCCAGACGGGCCGCCTGACGACACTGCGGGAACCGGCCGTCTCCTCTGCCATCCGCGTCGACTCCGGGGTAACGGAAGGCCTCGACATTACCCCCTGGTACGACCCGATGCTGGCCAAAGTCATTGCTCGCGGCGATACCCGGGAAGAAGCAATCAGCAACCTCAGGGCCGCCTTGCGGGACTATCATGCGGCAGGCGTGGTACTGAATGTGGATTACGTTCACCGGGTTCTCTCCCACCCCGCGTTCGTTGGCGGCGAACTGACCACCCACTTTGTGGAAACCTGGGCTGATGACCTGGCTCGGCCGCCCTTTGAATTGTCCGAAAAACGGGTGTTGAGCTGGCTGGCGTGGCTGTGTCAGACGCGGACGCCCGGATCAGCCAGCCCCTGGCCCAGCCCGTGGCAGAAGACCACGGGATTCCGCCTCGGCGAGCCCGAGTGGCAACCCTGTGAGGTGGATCTCGACGGCCAGCGGCATGAGGGGCATTACCGCCTTGAGAGCGATCAACGGGCAGCCCTTTCATTTGATGACGGTGAGCAGATCGTACAGTGGCAGCCCGCAGACGACCGTGCCCTGAGCGTCCGCCTGGGGCATCGGCGAGTCCGGCTGGACAGCAGTTCCCACGGCGATGAGATCAACGTCTTTGCCGACGCAGCGACCTGGACCGTGCGACTGAACCACCCGGAGGTACAGCAGGGTGCGGCGGTCAGCGAGACCCGACTCACCGCGCCCATGCACGGACGGGTGACAGCCGTGTTTCGTCAGCAGGGCGATTCCGTAAAAGCGGGTGAGGCTCTGCTGGTCATGGAAGCGATGAAGATGGAGCATACGCTCAGGTCCGGCGTCGATGCCCGGATCGTTTCTCTGGACTGCCAGCCAGGAGACAGCGTGGAGGCGGCCCAGCTACTGGTGGAACTGGAACCGGAGGAGACAGCCGAATGAGTGCTGACAATCATGTGACCCTGGTCGAAGTCGGCCTGCGCGATGGTCTGCAGAACGAAAAAACGCCTGTATCCGCAGAGCAACGTGCCCAGTGGTTCAATGCTCTGGTTCATGCTGGCCATACACGCCTGGAGGCCGGCAGTTTCGTATCGCCCAAATGGGTTCCGCAGATGGCGCATACCGACACCGTTATGGCACAGATCAGCCGTCCCCCGGGCGTGCTTGCCGAGGTTCTGGTGCCGAACGAACGGGGCCTGGATGGCGCGCTCGCCACCGACGCCGATGTGATCTCGGTGTTTACCGCCGCGTCGGAGAGTTTTAACCAGCAAAACATCAACTGTTCCATCGCTGACAGCATTGAGCGTTTCCGTCCGGTCGTAGCACGGGCGCGGGATGCAGGACGTCGGGTCCGGGCCTACATCTCCTGCGTCGTAGGCTGCCCCTATGAGGGGGCTATCCCGCCGACACAGGTCGCCCGCGTGACCGAACAGTTACTGGCCCTGGGCGTGGATGAGCTCTCCCTTGGCGACACCATCGGCGTGGCCCGGCCCCGGGAAATACACGCGCTGCTTGATGCGGTACTGCCGTTGGTCGGCGGCAGTCAGTTGGCACTGCACTGCCACGACACCTACGGTCAGGCCATCGCCAACATTCACGCCGGCCTGGCACGGGGCATCCGGGTATTTGATACCGCCGTTGCGGGCCTCGGCGGCTGCCCTTACGCCCGTGGCGCCACTGGCAACGTCGCCACCGAGGATGTGCTGTACCTGTTGCAGGGAGAAGGATTCGAAACCGGCGTTGACCTGCCAGCCATCGCCCGGATCGGGGCCGACATCTGCCGGCACCTGGAACGGGAGAATCCGTCCCGCACGGGCCGGGCGCTCGCGGCAATGCAAAAAGAGATGGTTTGAACTCTTTCTGGCGGGCCTACCCGCAAGGCCTGCCAGACACGAAACTCATGACTGGCCTTGTTCATACTCCCGAACCAGCTCCTGTAAAAAATAGCGACCGGCGGAACTCAGGAAGCAGCGGCCAGCGCCGGCTCTGAACAGCAGGTTACGCTTGTCCAGATAATCCAGAGCTTCCGGCAGTCCTTTTTCGAAGCGCGCGGCCCTGAGGATGTCCTGGTATTCCTCATCGCTCTCCAGAGCGGCAAGGTCCTGGTCGTTCAATCCGGCATCGGGCCGGCCGAGGTAGTCCAGGTCCCGACCGCTGCGGGCAAAGTAACGCCCGATCAGCAGCAGTACCACCTGCACCCGGAAGGCGTTTTCATCGTGCTCTTCGCTTTCATCGTCACTGCTTTCCTTGAGAAAGAAAAAGGCACCCGTCTCGTTGAACACCAGCTCGCTGCCAAGATGCTCGTAGAAGGTGCGAAAATGGGCCAGGTGGTTGTATAGCAGGTTATAGAGCGGATTGGCCCGCAGCTCCGAGCGGTTGCTGTCCCACACATCACGCACGATCACCCTGCCGGCCTGGAACTCCCGGTAGATAGCCGCGCTGTGAGCAGGCAGGATCTCATCAAAACTGCTCGAACTGTGTGCGTTGTCCAGGGTATTGCCGGCGTCGACGGCGTCAGAGAAATCAGGCATGGTGTCGCTCTTCCGGGTTGGCCGGTGCATGGGTTTCCAGACGGCGTTTGCGATAGACAAACTGCTCGCTGTCGGATGACTGATCCAGGATTCGGAAACGGTTGGTCGTCACTACTTGCAGCCCCTCCGGTGGCGCGTTCACCAGCCGGTTCAGGGCCGCCAGCAAATCGGGAAAGCGATAGCCGGTAATAAAGCCGTCCAGACGCCCGTGAAGCTCCCGTACCAGGTCCGCCGTGGGCCGCAGCTCCAGTGTTTCCAGCCACTGATAGAGCTGATTGATACGCTGAACGTCAACGCGGGTGTGGCGACCGCTGCCATCCACGGCCTGCAGAACGGGCACCTCGGCTTTGCGGCGCAGATCGTTCAGGCGCAGGTCCAGCTCGCTGAACAACAAGTGGTAATAGCTGGACGAGTTGCCGAAGGCGTAGTGTTTCGGCCGCTGCTGGGCCCGCAGCCCCACCAGAAAGCCGGTGCTGCGGGCAAATTCCCCGCCTTCCAGCCATTTACGGTTCAGGCTGAGGGTCTCGGTTTCGCTCTTGAGCGCCTGTAGTTTGCGATAGAAATGCTCCATGGCGTTGTACTGGACCATGCCCTGGCGGGTCTTGCGCAGGAAGTATTCCACCTCCTGGGCCACCGCATGAATAGGCTTGTACAGGGCATTCAGGCTGATCGAGGAGCGGAACAACTGGTCCGCAAGGCTGTGATCACCCTGACCTTCCAGCAGCCGGACCATGGTTTCCAGAGTCTCAAACAGATTGCTGCCATCCGGCAGGCGGGTGTCCGGGTTGAGAAACACCAGGGTCGGCTTGATGTGGCGCTCGTACAGGGTCACGATCTGCTCGAACAGGTTCTGGCGGAACGCCAGGTATTTCTCCGGCGCCCGACTGGCCTCGCCGGACAGATCCGCAAGCTGCGCACTGATGGTCTGCATACGCAGCACGTTCTGGCGAAGCAGGCCGATCAGTTGGCTGACCCGCTCATTCAGGT
>JASBRL010000045.1 GCA_030149475.1 Marinobacter sp. | reverse complement strand
CGCATTCGCCTGGGCGAGAATGGACAAGCCAGCTTGTTGCAGGACCTGGGTTCGGGCCAGTTCGGCTGTCTCAGCCGCAAAATCCGCATCGCGGATTCGGGAGCGCGCTGCCGAGAGGTTTTCGGACGTTGTACTCAGATTCGCGATGGTTGATTCCAGCCGGTTCTGGGCGGCACCGAGGTCGGCACGGATACCGCTTATGCTTTCAAGAGCGGCGTCAACTACAGCCAGCGCATTGGTCGCGCCTTTGAATGAGCCGATGTCTATCCCACTGACGTCTTCTTTGGTAGAACCAATGGCTGTGTTAGCGACAGCAGTATCGAGTATGCCGCCATCCGCTACTGCTGATGTAACGTCGGAGCGGACCGCAAAACTGACCGATGAATCGAAGGTGATTTCGCCCGATGCCCGAGTGCTGTCTGTGGTAGAGCCTGCCGCGCCATCCAGGGTAATGGCCTGGGCATCTGTCTCTGCGCCGCCACGGAACTTGACCGTCGTGGTTGCGGCGTTGGTGGAAAAATCATTCAGTACGATGTCTTTGCCCTGATCCTGAATGAGCGAAAGGCGACCATTACTGACTTCCGCCGTGATTCCGGTTTTGCCGGAGGCCGCGTTTATTTCCCGTGCCAGGGGTCGCAGATCGGTTGGATCATCGATCTGGGCAGAGATGGTCGCCTCAGCCCCGCCGCTTGAAATTTTCAGCGAGTAAGTGCCTGCGGCGGTCAGACCGAAGAGATCAGCGGTGGTTCGAGCCTGGGCCTGTACGCCGGTCTTTTCGTTGGCCGCATTGACAGCAGCGGCAATGGTCTCTGCGCTATCGCCCGCCTTGATTGCTATCGGGGTTGAGCCCAGCGAGCTGGAAATAGTAAGGTTTTGCGCGCCGATTGTATTGACGGCCGGAGCCGTTGCCGTACCTGTTCGTGACCCTGCAGTGCCCGCGCCGGTGGTGGATCCGGTACCGGAGCCTTCCACGCTGTTTGATGCCTTTGCTGTGTTATTGGCGAGATCCGTTGTGCGGGCGCCTGCAATCGATACTGCTATGGTCTGGTTTTCGTTTGCACCGGCCTGGAATTTTTGTGCCTGGAAGGAACCGTCTAGCAGTTTGAGTCCATTGAATTCGGTGGTTGTGGAAATTCGCTCAAGTTCCTGTTTGAGCTGATTGACTTCTGATTGCAGCGCACGGCGGTCGGAGGCCGAGTTGGTCGCGTTAGCCGACTGCACGGCCAGTTCACGGATTCGTTGCAGGATGTTGCCTGATTCGCCCAGCGCGCCTTCGGCGGTCTGGGCCAGCGAAATACCATCATTGGCATTACGAACGGCCTGGTTCAGGCCCTTGATCTGCGAGGTAAACCGTTCCGAGATTGCCAGCCCGGCGGCATCGTCCTTGGCCGAGTTGATGCGCAGGCCGGACGACAGCCGCTGCAGGGCGGTATTCGAGTCGCGCTGGGACGTGTTGAGATTACGCTGGGCATTCAGTGACGCTGTGTTGGTGTTGATTATCTGAGGCATGTTGTTTCCCCTTGAAAAGAGATGCCGGTGAACCTGTATCCGATTGGCAGGAAACCGAGCCGGCGGATGCTGTTTCAGTCACGTTGAAACTGGGATAAGCGAAGGGTGTGCCAGCTTTCAGATAAATTTCTAACTATCTGATAAATATATAAAATATGTGATGGCTGTAGAGGCTGTGGCGCTGTGGGCGGTCGTGCGCCTCCGGTTCCTGGCAGTTACTTGCCGGTTTTCCGGTCAGTCAGGGCGCTATACCGGTTGGCGAGCCTTATACGGCTGTAAAGACGTTCCATAGTTACAACTGCTAACAAACTTCCCGTTTTTTTTCTAAAGGAATATGTGCGGCGGTCGTTAAGTGTTTCAGCAGGGCGGCGCATCCAACGCAACACACGGGCGCCAGACCTCTTTCCAAAGAAACTTAACGGTTGTAGGAGAAGCATCATGGCTCTCGGAATTAACACGAACGTCGCGTCACTGTCTGCCCAGAACAATCTGAACAAATCCCAGTCTTTGTCCAATCAGGCCCTTGAGCGCCTGTCGTCCGGCCTGCGCATCAACTCTGCCAAGGACGACGCGGCCGGCCTGGCTATTTCTTCCCGCTTCGACTCACAGATTCGTGGTCTTAATGTTGCCCAGCGCAACGCGAATGATGGCATTTCTCTGGCGCAGACCGCTGAGGGTGCTCTGGGCCAGGCGGGGGATCTGCTCCAGCGGATTCGTGAACTGTCTGTTCAGTCGGCCAACGATACCAACTCCGCATCGGATCGTAAGTCATTGCAGTCTGAGGTGACCCAGTTGCAGGCCGAACTGAACCGGGTTGCGGATACCACCAATTTCAACGGCCGGACGCTGCTGAATGGCGACTTCACAAACTCCCAGTTTCAGGTGGGTGCCAACGCTAATCAGACAATCAACGTATCGCTGGGCAGCGCTCGCGCCACCGACATTGGTAATTATTCCGCTAATGCCAAGGGCAGTCAGTTGCGGTTCGCGACAGCGGCGGGCACGGTGGCGGCGGCTAATCCGGTGGCCGCAGGCGAAACAGTGACGGTTTCGGGTAACGGCCAGTCGAAGGTATACACCACAGCAGCTGGCGATTCCGCAAACGCTATCGCGGCGGGGCTGAACAAATTTTCCTCGAACACCGGGGTGACCGCTGATGCCCGAACTGAATTGAGTATTTCCGGGATTGGTGATGGCTCGGTGAGTTTTGCCTTGTCCAGCGACAATGGAACAGCAATCAACATTGCGGCAACTGTATCGGGTGGGGATCTCAAGGCACTCACTTCAGCTGTCAACGACGCCTCTGCATCGACCGGTGTGACCGCCAAGATCGAGAACGGCGCACTTACGTTGACCAATGAGTCAGGGCGGGATATTGCGATTGACAACTATTTCAACGACGGTGCCACCAAAGCGGCAACGGTCACACCGACCGGCGGCACGGCAGTGACCTTGACCAGTGATGCGACGGCTGGTGCCGGCACTGCGTCTGACAGTACCCGGGTGACTGGCAGTATCGAACTCAGCTCATCCGATGCGTTCAACATTCAGGGTAGTACAGCGAACATCGTCAGTGCCTCCAAGGCAGGTCAGCTCCAGTCGGTCGCGGCGATTGATATCACCACTACCGGTGGTGCCAATAGTGCGATCAAGTCGATTGACGCGGCGCTGCAGACGGTCAATAGCCAGCGGGCCGACCTGGGTGCGATACAGAACCGCTTCTCGTCCACCATCGATGCGATTGCAAAGACCTCCCAGAACCTGTCAGCGGCCCAGAGCCGTATCCTGGATGCTGATTTCGCCGCCGAAACAGCCAAGCTGTCCAAGGCTCAGGTGCTCCAGCAGGCCGGCATCTCGGTCCTGGCGCAGGCCAATGCCCGTCCCCAGCAGGTTCTGTCCCTCCTGCGTTAAGGGTAACGCCCGATCGAAGCCGGCGCCTCAGGGCGCCGGTTTCCGAGCGCAGGGCCAGCCCTTCAGGGAAGGAAGTGAGGTGAACTATGAATGACGTTAATTTCAGCAGCCCGGATCTGAGGCTGGTTCGTCCAGACGACTCAGTCAGGGGCAAGGCGTCACCTCAGGCAGATGGCAGAAATGCTTCCGCTCAGTCCGTCACATCACAGGGAGTTGTACAGGTCAATGCGGTATCGCCGC
>JASBRL010000039.1 GCA_030149475.1 Marinobacter sp. | reverse complement strand
CAAAAGTGCCCTGACCGTGGTGACTCTAAGCCGGACTGACTGACCGTACCCTGACAGCAACATGACAAAAATGTCATCTGAATGTCAGCTTGCTGTTGCTGTCTGAACGACAGCATAGACTCCGTTACCACGGCTGCTCGGCCAATTTTCCAGGCCGATACGTCCAAGGAAGCTGATTAGGTCTATTGGGGGTTCTGGCTCTCCCTGAAACCCGGACCCGGCGTTGAGTCTTCTTGAAAGGCAGCCAACCTTCCTGCGAAGCCTCGCCTGGGTTACGTTTCGTGGCAAGGACATCAGCTATTACCGGCGAACCGCGCCTTGCCACTGAGCCTCTCAACACATGCAGAATCGTTAATAGACTTAATACAAGAAGTTCCCTGACAATCAAGACAGTTTCAGAATGGGCAGGGACTGCCCGGGAGTCAACAGTGCCAGCAGGGATTGCTGCCTTTTCGTGCGGCGTTATCTTACTTTATTGGACCGGCCTCGTTCCACCTGCAAATATACTGATCGGCGGCGCTGTGCTCGCGGCCGGCCTGCTGCTGGTGGCCGGAAAGGGATATTGGCGGGCAGTCTGCCGGTTCCTCGCCTGGGGAATCGTGGGGGTCTTGTGGGCTGCGACGACGGCAGTGCACCAGCTTCATGCAGCCCTGCCGGTGTCGTTGGAGGGGCCGGTGCAAACGGTCTCGGGCTACCTGTGTGATCTTCCTGCTGATGGCGCCTGGCACAGCGTCCGGTTCAGCCTCTGTGTAGAGCATTGGCAGGGCCAGGCAGACGACCAGATTGGCGTATCCTTGCCGGCCCGGTTGCGACTGGCCTGGTACGGCAAACAGGCGACCCGTCAGCTGCCGCCGACGCTCACAGTAGCCGTGCGTCTCAAACGCCCCCATGGCGCCGGTAACCCAGCGGGCTTCCGTTACGAAACCTGGCTTTTCCGGCACGGTTACGGCGCTACTGGCAGTGTCCGGTCGTTACGGGCCTGGCCGTCAGGGAAATGCGCTCTGGTCTGTCGTTATCACCAATGGCGAAACCGGCTTGCTGACGGCCTGGCGCGTCGGCTCGGCCACTTACACCAGTTTGCCCTGGTCGATGCGTTGTTGCTTGGCGATCGTGGCCATCTGACCAATGCGGACTGGCAAACCCTGAAAGCAACCGGCACCATTCACCTGGTGGCGATTTCCGGCTTGCACATCGGTCTGATCGCGGTGGGCGTCGGCTTCTGTGTCGGGTTCCTGCTGCGTTACCTGCCACAACACTGGCTGGCCCCGTCCCGCAAGCGCTGGCTGCTGTTTGCATCCGCCTTTCTGGCCAGCGTGGGTTACGCCCTGGCCGCCGGGTTCACGGTGCCAACCCAGCGGGCACTCATCATGCTGACGCTGGCTGGGCTGATGATTCTCCGAACGGCCCGTCCCCCTCCATGGCTGGGCTGGCTACTGGCGCTGGCGGTGGTTTTGTTGCTGGACCCGCTGGCGCCTCTGGGGCGGGGTTTCTGGTTATCTTTTGGTGCGGTTGCGGTATTGATACTGGTGTTTGCCGGTCGCGTTCGCAGCGCTGGTGCCAGCGCGAGCCTGTTGCTGGCGCAGTGTGCGGTGTTTGCCGGTTTGTGGCCGGCACTGGCGATGATGGATCAGGTTCCGGCTGCGACGGGCTGGCTGGCCAATCTGGTTGCCATACCCTATGTCTCACTGGTGGTGCTGCCGGTACTGGTCGGTGGGATGGTGGTCATGCTGCTGGTGCCGTCACTGACGGCCCTGGTCGGTGGCCTGTTTGATCAGGTGCTGGGGTTGCTGTGGTGGTTTCTGCAGACTCTGGAAGCGCTGCCGGCACCGGTGTTGCCGGTGTCAGCGACCGTGGCTATGGTGGTTGCGGTGGTGACACTTGTGGCGCTGTGGCTGCCGGACTGGCGCCTGCGCAGCCTGGCACTGGCGATGCTCCTGGGCGCGCTGGCGCCGGGCAGTTGGCCAGACCAGGCCGGCACCGCCCGGAATCGCTGGGTCAGCCAGCCGGAGGTATGGGTCTGGGACGTCGGGCAGGGGCTGTCCGTGCTGGCACGGGACAAGGATCAGGTTCTGGTTTATGACACGGGGCCGGCATCGCCATCGGGCTACAATGCTGTGAATTCGGTGATTTTACCGAATCTGCGGGCCCTGGGAGTGCATCGTATTAACACGCTGATCGTCAGTCACGCCGACGCGGACCACGCTGGCGGGCTTGGCGCACTCCTGCAGGCGATGCCCGTTGATCAGCTCATTTCTGGCGAACCAGCGGAGGTTGCCCGACAACTGACTGAGGCCGGGGCACCTGTCGTTGAGCCTTGCCTGCCATCGACCGGGCAAGCCCTGGCGCGTTTCAGCGTCACCCTGTGGGCCTGGCGTCCGGAGGCGGCAGGCGCGCCCTCGGGCAACGAGGCGTCCTGCGTGGTACTGCTTCGTTATGGTGGCAACGACGTCATTCTGCCGGGCGATATCCCTGTGCACGTGGAACGGGCTCTGGTACGTACCGGTGAGTTCAAAAAGCCGGAGAACCGGGTGCTCGTTGCGGCGCATCACGGTAGTCGGACGGCATCCGGACCTGTGTGGGTGAAGGCGGTCCAACCGGATTACGTGGTGTTCACGACCGGTTATCGCCAGCGTTACGGGCACCCCCATCCGGCTGTGCTCGAGCGTTTCTGGCAGGTCGGCTCAAAAACTTTCAATACAGCGTATTCGGGCGCGGTCCGATTCCGGCTGGATCAACACAGCGTCACCGCTGATGCCTGGCGGGTTGACGCGCCGTTCTGGTTGGCGCCGTTCCAGCGAACTCCGCAAGACCGGTGACGTGCCAGTCTGGTGATCGTAAACCGGGAAACGGTTGGGCGAGGGCGGACCGCGCCGACGGGGTGTGGTCTCCGGCAGCGGCTATGATAAAGTAGCGCGGCTTGTTATTAATCGGGGAGACCAAGCGTGTTCGAGCTTTTGAAAGCGGGTGGCATCATCATGGTGCCGATTGTTGCCTGTTCCATTCTGGCGCTGGCCATCATTCTTGAACGTTTCTGGACCCTGAGGGTGTCCCGGATTGCGCCGCCGGGCACCATCAATGAGCTCTGGCGCTGGATCAAGAAAAAGGAACTGAACGGCCGCAAGCTGAAGGCCCTGCAGGCCTCGTCGCCTATGGGGCGGGTGCTGGCCAGCGGCCTGATGAACGCCAAACATGGTCGCGAGATCATGAAAGAAAGTATCGAGCATGAGGCCAGCCAGGTCATTCATGAGCTGGAGCGGTTTCTGAACCCGCTGGGCACGGTCGCAACCATCACACCGTTGCTGGGCCTTCTGGGTACAGTTGTCGGCATGATCAAGGTCTTTGCCGAAATCCAGTTGGCCGGGGTCGGCAATGCCGGCAACCTGGCGGGGGGCATATCAGAAGCCCTGGTGACCACCGCTGCTGGCCTGAGCGTTGCCATTCCTGCCCTGATCTGCCATCGCTATTTCATTCGTCGGGTGGACGAACTGGTGGTTAACATGGAGCAGGAGGCCATCAAGCTGGTTGAAGTGGTGCACGGTGATCGTGAAATCGACGTCGAAGGAGCCTGACCAGCGTGAAATTCAAGCGCCAGCGCAGCCAGGAAGTCGGCGTCGATCTGACCCCGCTGATCGACGTGGTGTTCCTGCTGTTGATTTTTTTCATGGTGTCAACCACGTTCACCCGGGAAAGCCATCTCACCGTTGAACTGCCAGAGGCCAAAGGTCAGAAAAACGAGACCGAAGTCAGACAGATTGATGTGGTGATCAACGCCCAGGGCCAGTATTACGTGAATGACAAGCCACTGATCAACAGCAAGCTGGAAACCCTGCAACGGGCCATTCGGGAGGTAGCCGGCGATGACACTACGCTGCCGTTTGTCATCACCGCCGACGCGAAAACTGCTCACGAGTACGTGGTCCGGGCGATGGACGTTGCCGGTCGCCTGGGGTTCAGCAAGCTGAGCATTACCACCGAACAGGCCGGGGCGGAGCGTTGAATTCAGGAGCAATGTCATGAGTCGTCCTGGCGATGCGTCCAACTGGCAGACCTACCGCCGGCTGCTGGCCTACGTCAGGCCGTTCTGGGTAGCGTTCGCGCTCGCGGTCATCGGCAATGTGATCTACGCCGGCGCCTCCACCGGCATGGCCGCCGCCATGGAATACGTTATCAGGGCCATTGAAAATCCCACTGATCAGAACCGGGTATTACTGACCCTGCTGATTGTCGGTGTCTTTGCCCTGCGCGGCCTGGGCACGTTTATGGGCCAGTATTTTATCAGTTATGTGGGGCGACAGGTGGTGAACGCCTTGCGGACTGAGGTTTTTGACCGGTTGCTGACGCTGCCGTCCCGGTACTTTGATAACAACGCCTCCGGTCGCCTGGTGTCCAAACTGACTTTTAACGTTGAGCAGGTGGCCGAGGCGACAACCAACGCCGTGACCATCAGCCTGAGGGAGGGGCTGACCATACTCGGGCTGCTCAGTTTCATGGTTTACACCAACTGGAAGTTGACGCTGATTTTTCTGGCCGTTGGTCCACTGATCGGTGCTGTGGTGGGCTTTGCCAGTAAACGCTTCCGAAAGCTCAGCCAGCGCATTCAGAATTCGATGGGAGATATCACCCATGTCGCCTCGGAGGCGATCAGTGGCTACCGGGTGGTGCGGACATTTGGAGGCGAAACCTACGAACGGCATCGCTTCAATGGAGTGAGTGGCCGTAATCTCCAGCAAAGTCTGAAAATGGCGTCAACGCAGGCGATCAGCGTGCCGGTCATCCAGACCCTGGTAGCGCTTGCCATTGCGGGACTGGTGTGGATGATGCTTGCCCCGGACATTCGTGACGGTTTGTCCACGGGGCAACTGGTGGCGTTCATTACCGCTGCGACCACTATGGCCAAGCCCATCCGGCAGGTTACGTCAGTTCACGCCACGATCCAGAAGGGTGTTGCGGCCGCGCATGATGTGTTCTCCACCATGGATGAAGAACCCGAACAGGATACCGGCAGCTACGCGCCGGACCGGGTCAAGGGTGACATCGACTTCGAGCAGGTCAGTTTTCGCTATCAGGACCAACTGGACGAAGTGCTGAGGGATTTCACCCTGTCCATTCCGGCCGGCCAGAGCGTTGCTCTGGTTGGCCGATCGGGTAGCGGGAAATCCACCCTGGTGAGCCTGTTGCCACGGTTTTACGATTATACAGGCGGAACGATCCGGATTGACGGTCGGCCACTGCCGGACTATGGGCTTCGTGCCTTGCGAGCTCAGATTGCCCTGGTGACCCAGAATGTCGTTCTGTTCAACGACACGGTTGCTGCCAACATCGCCTACGGTGACTTGCGGCACGCCAGTCGCGAAGCAATCCGGGCGGCGGCAGCCAAGGCCCATGCGCTGGAATTCATCGACCGCATGCCCGATGGCCTCGATACCGTCATTGGTGACAATGGGGTGATGTTATCGGGTGGTCAGCGTCAGCGTCTGGCGATTGCCCGGGCGCTGCTCAAGGATGCGCCGGTACTGATCCTGGACGAGGCTACATCCGCGCTGGATACTGAGTCAGAACGGCAGATCCAGATGGCGCTGGATACCGTCATGAAGGGGCGCACCACTCTGGTGATTGCGCACCGACTGTCGACGATTGAAAACGCCGATCGAATTCTGGTCATGGAGGCAGGGCGCATTGTCGAATCCGGCCGGCACGAGGAACTTTTGGCCAGGGGTGGAGCCTACGCCCAGCTACACCAGATGCAGTTCAGCGAGTCGGCATGACCCAGTGGATCGACCGGCTCTGGTATGGCAGCGGCAGGCCGCTGTTGTGGCTCTGGCCGCTGAGCTGGCTGTATCGTGCGGTCGCGGAGCGACGCCGTCGCAACGCTCTCAGACAACGGGACCGGCGCGGTCGGCCAGCGGCCCCGGTGATCGTTGTGGGAAATATTACGGTGGGCGGCACCGGCAAGTCACCGTTGACGGTCTGGCTGATCGATGTCTTACGTGAGGCCGGCTGGCGTCCGGTTATTCTGAGCCGGGGTTACGGCGCCCGCGCGGACCGTTATCCTGTGCAGGTTACCGCGCAGACGCCAACCACAGAGGCCGGTGACGAACCGGTCATGCTGGCCCGGCAGGCTGGCTGCCCGGTGGTCGTGGATCCCCTGCGCGCTCGCGCGGCCGACTGGGCGCTTGCGCGGGATCTTGGCAATATCCTGATTTGTGACGACGGCCTCCAACATTATGCGCTGTACCGGGACCTGGAGGTGGCGGTTTTTGATGGTCTGCGGGGCATCGGCAATGGCGCCCTGATTCCCGTTGGTCCGCTGCGGGAGCCGGTCGAGCGGCTGGGAAGTGTCGACTTTGTCGTCGTCAATGGTGAGGCCGTTGCGTCAATTCCCGCCATTCACTACAGTAAAATGGCGCTTGTTCCCGACCGGCTGGTCAATCTGCTGACGGGCGAGCAGCGCCCGCTTTCCTGGCTCGTCGGCCAACAGGTTCGGGGTGTGGCCGGAATCGGCAACCCGTCACGATTTTTCAATACCCTGACATCCATGGGTGCCCGGGTCAGGAAGGCCGCCTTTGCGGATCATCACCGTTTTACGCCAGGCGACCTGACGGTGGATAGTGGCGAGATAGTGGTGATGACGGCGAAAGATGCAGTCAAATGTGACCATTTTGCGCATCAACACTGCTGGGTCCTTGAGGTAAAGGCGCAGTTGCCTGAGTCTTTCCGCGCCGCTCTGGTGGATCGGGTCAGCGCGTTGCGCCTGACTGACGCCACTCCTGATAACCGATATTGAATGAGAGTCCGTTTATGGATAAGAAACTTGTAGCCCTGCTGGCCTGCCCCGTCTGCAAGGGCGATCTGAAGTTTGACGTCGAGCGCAACGAACTGGTGTGCCGAAACGATGCCATGGCGTTTCCCATTCGTGAGGGCATACCGGTGATGCTGGCTACCGAAGCCCGCACATTGACCACCGACGAACGACTGTATCCGGGCTGAGGGTATTCCCCGGCGCTATTGCGCCACCCACCGATTAATCGCAAGGAGCTCTCGTCATGCCATTCACTGTGGTTATTCCCGCTCGCTACGGGTCCACTCGACTGCCCGGAAAACCGCTGGCTGATATCGCCGGCAAGCCGATGATCCAGCATGTCTGCGAGCGTGCGGGGGAGAGCCGTGCAGACCGGGTCGTGGTTGCCACCGATGATGATCGGATCCGGGCCGTGTGTGAGGGGTTTGGTGCCGAGGTGGTGATGACCTCGGCAAATCACGCCAGCGGAACGGACCGGCTCGAGGAAGTGGCGCGGGTGCTGGGATTTGACGGCGAGGCCCGTATCGTCAACGTGCAGGGGGACGAGCCGCTTATTCCGCCAGCGCTGATCAATCAGGTGGCAGACAATCTTGACCTCAATCCTGACGCGCAGATTGCGACCCTGTGCGAACCGATTGGTGATGCAGCCACGGTGATGGATCCCAATGTGGTGAAAGTGGTGTTCGACCATCGCGGCATCGCCCAGTATTTCAGCCGTGCGCCTATTCCGTGGGCCCGTGAAGCCTGGGCAGATTCTGACCGGCGGCTTCAGCTTCCGGAGGGGATCACCTACTATCGTCATATCGGCCTCTATGGTTACCGGGTATCTCTGTTGGGGGAATTTGTATCCTGGTCTCCGGCACCCATGGAGCTGGCAGAGTCGCTGGAGCAACTGCGGGCGCTGTACAATGGTCGCCGGATTCATGTTGATCAGGCATGCCTGACGCCCGCTGCCGGTGTCGACACCGAGTCCGACCTGGCGCGGGTGCGGGACCAGCTCGCGCGCTGATTGGCGGCGAATCGCGCCTTGCCACTGAGCCTCTCAACGCGTGCAGAATCGTCAATAGACTTAATCAGGAGGTTCCTTGGGTGAGATCCTACAAGGGGCAGGCCGATGACTGACAGGGTTCAGGTTCTCTTCGTGTGTCTGGGCAACATCTGCCGTTCGCCAACGGCACACGGGGTATTTCGTCAGGCGGTCAGGCAGGCCGGTCTGGCCGGGCAAATAAAGGTTGATTCCTGCGGTACTGGTGACTGGCATGTTGGCAAGTCGCCGGACCGGAGGGCTGTGGCGGCGGCGCGCGGGCGTGGCTTCGATCTCAGCGACCTGAGAGCCCGTCAGATCGAAGCCTCGGATCTGCGAAGATTTGACTACGTACTGGTGATGGATCGTCAGAACCTGGACGATGTCAACGTACTTTGGCGCGAGCACGGTGGAACCCGGCCACAGCTGTTTCTTGCCTACGGCGACGCTTGCGACACCGACGAAGTGCCTGATCCATACTACGGAGGAGAACAGGGCTTCGAGCGGGTGTTGGAACTGATTACCAGTGCCAGCGAAGGCCTGTTGGCGGATTTGCGGCGGGTGGTTCGTTGAGCGTGGGTGCCGACCACCTTATTCAGCAATCTGTTGATCTGACTGCGTTCAATACCCTGCGTATCCGTGCGGTTGCCCGTTACTTTGTGGCTGCTCGCTCGTTGTTGGAGTTGCAGCGGGCGCGGCAATGGGCACGGCAGCGGCAGGTTGAGTGTGTGCTGATTGGCGGTGGCAGCAATGTGGTGCTGGCAGGAGACGTGGCCGGTCTGGTGATCCTCATCATGATTCGGGGACGACGTTGGGAGACTATCGACGATGACCGGGCCACGCTGGTGCTTGGGGCCGGCGAAAACTGGCATGAGTCGGTATTGTACGCAGCGGGCTCGGGTTACCGTGGGATCGAGAACCTTGCACTGATTCCGGGCTCTGCCGGCGCCGCACCCGTGCAGAATATCGGTGCCTATGGTGTCGAGCTCCGGGATACGCTGGCCTATGTGCAGGCAGTAGAGTGGCGGACCGGCCGACTGATCACGTTCAGCGGCGAAGAGTGCCGGTTCGCATACCGGGACAGCCTGTTCAAACAGGAGCCCGGTCACTATGTCATTGTAAACCTGGCACTGACGTTGTCCCGCTCCCGACCTTTGTCTCTGGGTTATGGCGAGTTGGCCGAGTATTTTTCCTCTGCTGACAGTGCGAACACGCTAGCCCCGCTGGCCGTGGCGGAGGGAGTGATGGCCATTCGCCGGCGCAAGTTGCCCGATCCGGCGGTTCTGCCCAACGTTGGCAGTTTCTTCAAAAATCCGGTGGTTTGCGAATCGGACTGGCTGTCACTGAAAGCACGATATCCCGGGATCGTGGCTTTTCCGGTCGCCGAGGGTTTTAAGCTGGCGGCGGGCTGGCTGATTGATCAGTGTGGCTGGAAGGGCTTCCGGGATGAGCGGGTGGGTGTGCACAGTCGTCAGGCGCTGGTGCTGGTCAATCATGGCGGAGGGTCGGGTCGGGATGTGCTGGCACTGGCACAGCGTATCCGCGAAAATGTGGCTGAGACGTTTGGTGTCAGTCTGGAGATGGAGCCCCGGGTCATTGCACCCCGGGGCGCTGACGGCCCCGATTTCCGCTCGGGGCTGTGATGCCGGTCAGAGGCCTGGGCGAGGGGAGCGATTAATCAGATATGGCAAGGCCTCGGCCAGCGGGATGTCCTGCTTGTCGGCGTCCTGGCGTCCTTTGTATTCCAGGGTGCCGGCTTCGAGTCCCCTGTCCGATACCACGATGCGATGGGGAATGCCCATCAGTTCCATATCTGCAAATTTAACCCCCGGACGCTCGTTGCGGTCATCCAGCAGCACATCAAATCCGGCCTGGCGCAGTTGCTCATAGAGCTTTTCGCCGGCTGCCATTACGTTGGGCGACTTGTGGGCATTGAGCGTCACAATGGTCACTTCGAACGGTGCAATGGCGTCCGGCCAGAGTATGCCCCGATCGTCGAAATTCTGCTCGATGGCGGCCGCGACAATTCGCGACACACCGATGCCGTAGCAGCCCATGTCCAGAATGGCGCTCTTGCCGTGCTCGTCCAGTACCGTGGCATTCATGGCGGTACTGTACTTGTTGCCCAGCTTGAAAATGTGCCCGACCTCGATACCCCGACGGATAACCAGCGTACCCCGTCCATCGGGGCTGGGATCACCTTCCTGCACGTTGCGCAGATCTTCAACCCGGGTCAGGGGGAGGTCTCTTTCCCAGTTGACGCCGGTCAGGTGGAAGCCATCGCGGTTGGCCCCGCAGACGAAATCGGCCAGATGGGCCGCACTGCGGTCAACAATCACCGGTACTGGCAGACTGACCGGGCCGATGGATCCTGCCTTGCAGCCCACGACGGCCTCGATTTCCTCGTCTGTCGCCATGGTCAGCGGTTCGGCGACTCCCTCCAGATTCTCTGCCTTGATCTCGTTGAGGGTATGATCGCCGCGCAGTATCAGGGCCACCAGCGGTGTGGCTGAGGCGTCGTCCGGTACTTCACCGTGCACCAACAGGGTTTTGACCGTGCGGGTGGCATCAATCTTCAGAAAGTCGGCAATCGCTGCGATGGTCGTCTGGCCGGGGGTGCTCACTTCGGTCATCTCTGCACCGGGAGCCGGGCGTTCACCGGCCGGCGCCACCGCTTCGGCCTTCTCAATATTGGCGGCATAATCACTGTCGGTGCTGAATACAATGGCGTCTTCACCGGATGAGGCCAGCACGTGGAACTCGTGGGAGGCACTCCCACCGATCGCGCCGGAATCGGCCTGTACCGGGCGATAGTCCAGGCCGATGCGATCGAAAATGGCGCAGTAGGTACGGTGCATCAATTCGTAGGTTTCATTCAGCGACGCCGGGGTCAGGTGGAAGGAGTAGGCGTCCTTCATGATGAATTCGCGGGCACGCATCACGCCAAAGCGGGGACGACGTTCATCGCGGAATTTGGTCTGGATCTGGTAGAAGTTCGCCGGCAACTCCTTGTAGCTCTTGAGCTCGTTGCGTACCAGATCGGTGATGACCTCTTCATGGGTGGGGCCAAAACAGAAGTCGCGTCCGTGGCGATCCTGCATGCGCAGCAGCTCGCCCCCGTACATTTCCCAGCGCCCCGATTCCTGCCAGAGTTCGGCCGGTTGAACGGCCGGCATCAGAACTTCCTGGGCGCCGCTTTTGTCCATTTCCTCACGCACGATCCGTTCCACCTTGCGCAATACCCGGAGTCCCATGGGCAACCAGGTATAGAGGCCGGCAGCCAGTTTCCGGATCATGCCTGCCCGGAGCATCAGCTGATGACTGATGATCTCGGCGTCGGCCGGTGTTTCTTTCTGGGTGGCAATGAGGTAACGGCTAGCTCGCATTATAATGTCCGTGAGATTTGAAAGGAGAGTCGGAGTTCAGTGTCCAGTCCGGGAACTTAGGAACCTCTGATCAAGTCTCTCAACGCTTGCCCGCAGGGAGAGCCGGAATTGCCAATAGACCTGATCGGAAGTTCCCGTATTGTACGGAGCCGTTGTGTTCAGGTACAGAGGGTTCCGGCGCCGTTTTTCCGATCCGTTTGACGCCCGGGTCCCCCGGAATTCTGTCCTAAAAGATGCCCAGGTAGTTGAGTGGCAGCGCAGTGCTGTCAATTACCCGCCGTAAAACAAAGCTCGAATGAACGCCACTCACACCCTGAATACGGGTGATGCGGTTCAGCAGGAAATGGTGGTATTCATCCATGTCGGGCACCACCACCTTGAGCATGTAGTCTGCGTCCTGGCCGGTGATCAGGTAGCATTCCTGGACTTCCGGGTATTCGCTGACCTGGGCCTCGAACGCGGCGAACCGTTCAGGTGTGTGGCGATCCATTCCGATCAGGATAATCGCAGTCAGTGCCAGTCCCAGCTTCTTGTGGTCGAGGATGGTTGCCCGGTGGAGGATGATACCTGCCTCCTCCAGCGACCGCACACGGCGCAGGCAGGGAGAGGGCGACAGCCCTACCTTGTCGGCCAGTTCCTGATTGGTCAGGTCGCCATACCGTTGCAGGCAGTCAAGAATATGGCGGTCGATGCGGTCCAGTTTCAGCAAGATTTCGGAGTTCTTTGGCATAAAATTCTTAAATTAATAGAATACTGGATTGATAATGCCAAAATAATACGTTTTATGCTTATAAAAGCAATCATTATCCGTTGTGAATCACGTAGACTTTTAACGAATCAGAGGTCCTGTCATACAATCTGGAAGGAATCATCATGTTTGATCATCGCAAATACGTCCCTTTTAAACCGGTCGGAAAGACTGGCCGGCGCTGGCCGGATCGCGTCATTGAACGGGCGCCCCAATGGTGTGCGGTAGACCTGCGGGACGGCAACCAGGCGCTGGTCAAACCGATGAACGTGGCGCAAAAGACCCGGATGTTCGAATTGCTGGTCAAGCTGGGCTTTCGGGAGATTGAAATCGGGTTCCCGGCGGCGAGTCAGCCGGACTTTGACTTTTGCCGCAAACTGATCGAGGAAGACCGGATCCCGGACCACGTCCGAATCCAGGTGCTGACCCAGGCACGACCCGAACTGATCGCCCGTACCTATGAAGCCCTGGAAGGAGCAAAGCGGGCGATTGTTCACGTGTACAACTCCACCTCAACGGTCCAGCGGGAACAGGTGTTCGGCCTCGACCGGGCGGGCATTCGGGACATTGCCGTCAATGGTGCCCGGATCGTCAAGGCCCACGCGGCAGAGCGCCCGGAGACCGAGTGGACATTCCAGTACTCGCCGGAAAGCTTCACCGGCACCGAACTGGATTTTGCCGCTGAAGTTATCGATGCTGTCAACGAGGTGTGGCGCCCCGATCAGGGCCAGCCGGTTATCATCAACCTCCCGGCCACGGTAGAAATGGCCACGCCCAACGTGTTTGCGGACCAGATCGAGTGGATTTGTGATCACGTCAGATACCGCGAGCATTTCAGTATCAGCGTCCATACCCACAATGACCGGGGCTGTGCTGTCGCAGCTGCTGAACTTGCGGTCATGGCCGGCGCCGACCGGGTAGAAGGCACGTTGATGGGCAACGGTGAGCGCACCGGCAATATGGACCTGGTCACCATGGCCATGAATCTGTATTCCCAGGGCGTCGATCCGGAACTTGATCTGTCCGGCATTGCCGAAATCACTGATGTCGTGGAAGCCTGTACGGAAATTGCCACCCATCCGCGTCACCCCTATGCGGGCGAACTGGTGTTCACCGCCTTCTCCGGCAGCCATCAGGATGCGATCCGCAAATGTCTGGCCCGTCGCCAGCCGGGAGATACCTGGCATGTGGCGTATCTGCCTATCGACCCCAGTGACCTGGGTCGTCGCTACGAAGAGGTTGTACGGATCAACAGCCAGTCCGGGAAGGGCGGTGTTGCCTATGTGCTTGAGCGGGATTACGACATCAGCCTGCCACGCTGGCTGCAGATCGAATTCAGCAAAGTCGTACAACAGGAGGCCGAGACCGGCGGTGGCGAAATTGACTCGATGACCATCCACCGGCTGTTCGAATCCCGTTATCTGCAAGTTGACCAGCCCTGGTCACTGACTTCCTACGATTTGCATCGGGACGAGGCCGGTGTGCATGCCCGCGTCAGCATCGGCGAAGAACCTGCCCTGCGGGCACTGGAAGGCCATGGCCTGGGTGCCGTGGAGGCAGTGGCCGCGGGGCTGGAAAAAGCCTACGGAATCACCCTGGCGGTGGATGCTTACGATGAGTTTGCGCTCGGTGAGGGCACCAACGCCAACGCCATGGCCTGCATTCGCATGCAGGTAAACGGTCAACACAGCAGCGCGGCTGCGCTTGCGGAGGACACTACGTCGGCGACCTTGCAGGCCCTGTTGTCAGCCGTCGGCCGCCTGGTAGATCCCGCCACGGCCCGGACGGCGACATCGTCGGTCCCTGCCAGTGCGTGCTGAGGATAACCAACGCGAAGTAGAACTGCTGTCCCGGCCTTATCGGCCTGACGTGCTTGCCGGTTTGAACTGTTACCCATGTTGCCGGTTTGTACACTCTTTATCCCCTCTCCCCTCGCGGGAGAGGGTTAGGGAGAGGGGGAGGCGCCAGAGGCGCCCATCGAACCGGGAGCTGCCTGCATCCCCCTCTCCCCCGGCCCCTCTCCCGCCAGGGGCGAGGGGGGCGTACGGCCGGCAGCCCGGGTTGTGGGCAATGAGGCCAGGGAGTAACCCATGCTCCCGGTTTGCACTGTTACCCATGTTGCCGGTTTGCAGACTCTTTATCCCCTCTCCCCTCGCGGGAGAGGGTTAGGGAGAGGGGGCGGCGCCAGAGGCGCCCGCCGATCCGGGGTGCCCTGCTAACAAACCACAAAAAGCCGGCGCAAGCGCCGGCTTCTCGAGGTCCAGTGCCCGTGAGGGGCAATGGCCGGAAATCATAACCTCAGATCGGGGTTACGTTTTCCGCCTGTGGGCCTTTCGGGCCCTGGGTAACGGTGAACTGCACGGCCTGGCCTTCGGCCAGTGTGCGGAATCCACTCGCATTGATTGCACTGTAGTGAACGAAAACGTCACTGCCGCCGTCTTGAGCAATAAAGCCGAAGCCTTTTGACTCATTGAACCACTTCACGTGGCCGGTTTTGGTATCAGACATTGATCTTTCCTGTATTTCCTATATTTTTTGCCCTCACGGGACCTTATTTGAGGCACGCGGATGACGTGCCCCAAAATGTGCTGAGAAATCGAGAAGTAGTACCAGGATTGGAGGAGCGAGTTGCCTCGGAAGCTGCTCGCTATAGTGCACCTGCTGAATACCGCTGTCTTTTCACAACAATTTCAGTATAGACCGTGTTCAAGGCCCGTCAACGCTTTTTTAATGTCAATAACATGCTGTTTGCGTTGATTTTTAATTGTTTTTGAGTGAAAAAGGGATGAGCCTCGGGCCACTTTCAGGCGGCCCGTCCAGGTCATTGCTGGAAATGCGTCTTGATGTCCTCAAGAATCGTCGGATCGTCGATGGTAGAGGGCACACTGTACTCTTCACGGTCTGCAATCTGACGAATAATGCGTCGGAGGATTTTTCCGGACCGGGTTTTGGGCAGGCGGTCCGTGATGATGGCCCGGCGGAAGCACGCCACCGCCCCAATCCGATCCCGGACCATCTCAATCAGCTCTTCTTCCAGTTCATCCTGGGTGATGGTCGCGCTGTCCTTGACCAGCACCAGGCCAATCGGGGTCTGCCCCCGCAACTCATCCCTGGCCCCCACAACGCAGCACTCGGCGACGGCCGGGTGCGCCGCGATCACTTCCTCCATTTCACCGGTGGACAGGCGGTGTCCGGCCACGTTGATCACGTCGTCCGTGCGACCCATGATAAAAACGTAGCCGTCTTCATCCACAAAGCCGCCATCCCCCGAGCTGTAAAAGCCGGAAAGGGGGTCAAAATAGGTATGAATAAAGCGCTCGTCATTACCCCACACCGTTGTCATGCAGCCTGGTGGCAGGGGCAGCCTGACCACAACCTGTCCCTGCTCGCCGTGGCCTAGCTGTCGCCCCTGATGGTCTACGATCTGGACATTGAACCCGGGTGCCGGGACAGTTGCAGAGCCTGGCTTGGTCGGCATCGGTTCTACGCCTATCGGGTTGCAGCACATGGCCCAGCCGGTTTCAGTCTGCCACCAGTGGTCGAGCACTGGCAGCCCGGTGTGTTCACGCAGCCAGTCGTAGGTCGGTGGATCCAGTCGCTCGCCCGCCAGAAGCAGGCGTTTCAGTGAACTGATATCGTAGCGCGCCAGTTGATCCGCTTCGGGATCCTCTTTGCGAACCGCGCGAAACGCGGTAGGTGCCGTGAAGAACTGATTAACCCCGTGATCCTGGCAAACTCGCCAGATGGCGCCGGCATCGGGGGTCTTCACCGGCTTGCCTTCGTACAGGATGGTTGTGCAGCCGGCGAATAATGGGCCGTAGACAATATAGCTGTGACCAACTACCCAGCCGACGTCAGAGGCGGCCCAGAAGACATCGCCGGCTTTGGCACCGTAGACCAGCGACATTGAATAGCGCAGCGCGACGGCATGGCCACCGTTGTCGCGGACCACGCCCTTGGGCTTTCCGGTTGTGCCAGAGGTGTAGAGTATGTAGAGCGGATCGGTCGCTTTGAGGGGCACAGGGTCTACCGGCGCGGACTTTTCGTAGATGTCCTGCCAGTCGACATCCCGCCCCGGCATCAACTCCGCTGTGACCTGGGGTCGCTGGTAAACAACGCAACAGACGGGTTTGTGAGCGGCCAGTTCGATGGCTTTGTCCACCAGCGGCTTGTAGGGGATCACCTTGTTGACTTCGATACCGCAGGACGCGGTCAGAATAACTTTTGGCGTTGCATCATCGATGCGTACGGCCAGTTCCCGGGAGGCAAAACCGCCAAACACCACTGAATGAATCGCGCCAATCCGGGCGCAGGCCAGCATGGCGACAACGGCCTCGGGAATCATCGGCATGTAAATAATCACCCGGTCGCCCTTCACGACGCCTTGTGCCAGCAGTGCACCGGCGAACCGGGCGACCTGGTCGGTCAACTGGTTATAGGTCAGAGACCGAGTCTGGCCGGTCACCGGTGAGTCATAAACGAGGGCGTTCTGATCGCCGCGTCCGGCACGGATGTTGGCATCGAGGGCAACGTCCGAGGTATTTAACATGCCGTCCGGAAACCACTCACCGTGACCGTTATCGAGCGGTCTCCAGATTGTGCCGGGAGGTTGCATCCAGTCGATGTGTCCGGCCTGCTCCCGCCAGAACGCCTCGGGGTGATCGATAGAGCGACGAAATTCCTCGTGGTAACCCATTAGCATCTCTCCTCTGCCAACAGAACAGTATGAGAGTTCCCGGAAATGGCCCGAGCAGGCTCTGAATGTGCATCCGGTTCAGGATCGGACGGAGGTGTGCGGGAATTCCGTTATCTGCCGGACACCGTCACCCTGTCGAATCCTGCGAACTGATATCAGTCATCCCGTTTGCCAGAGTTAAGGTCGGGGCTTTCCAGAAACTCGGATTTCATTGTTGTTGTAGCTGTTATCAAGACTGCCGGGTTGTTGTCCCGAAGGGCTACTAGACCATAGGCTAAGGAGAACCGGAGGGCCGTCCGGGATTGCTGGCAGACGGCTTCCCGGGTTCCGCTTCAGAGTGAATGCGGGTCACCGTGGCGTCAACAGCCCCCTGGCTCAGGCGCGCTGTTATCCGGTCATTGGGGGCAAGTGCGGCAGCGTCGCGAACGATGGTCTGTTCTGCAGTTTGCACGATGGCATAACCACGTCCCAGCGTTGCCAGCGGGCTGACCAGGTGCAGACTCTGCCCCAGGTGGGAAAGATTGTCCTGCGCAAGTGTGAGACGGCGTCGGGTCGTCTGCTGAAGTTGATCCGACAATCTCTGTACTTGCTGCCGATGGTGATCCAGTTGGCGTCGTGGAGATTGCAGTTTCAACCGCCTGTCGGCGTTGTCCAGTGTCTGTCGGGGGCGGTCAAGCCAGTCGCGGCGGCTGTTCTGCAGGCGTATCTCGAGCTCATCAAGCCTTTGGGCGCGGTCGAGAAGTTCCCGCCGGGGGTCACGTAATCGGTTGGCAAGCTGAGACAGCGCTATACCGGATCGCTGCAGCAGGCGACGCATGGACTGCTGGATGCGGGATTGGTGACTGGCGAGCTGATTGAGCCAGTCTCGTTGGTCTGGCACCAGTTTTTCGGCGGCAGCGGAGGGCGTCGGCGCGCGCAGGTCCGCTACAAAATCGGCGATGGTAAAGTCTGTTTCATGGCCGACAGCGCTCACCACGGGGATTGTGCAGCTTGCAATAGCGCGGGCCACGGGTTCTTCGTTGAAGCACCAGAGATCTTCCAGCGAGCCGCCCCCTCGACCAACGATAAGCACATCGGCGCAGCCATGAGCCTGAGCCTGTTCAATGGCCCGCACAATATCAGCAGCGGCTGTCTGCCCCTGCACCGCGGTCGGGTAGAGCGTGACAGCCACGGCGGGGAATCGGCGTCGAAGTACGGTCACAATGTCGTGAATGGCAGCCCCGGTGGGCGAAGTGACCACCCCGATATGCCGGGGCAGGGCCGGGACGGGCTTTTTGCGATCCTCGTCAAACAGCCCTTCCTGCTGGAGTTTCTGCTTGAGCGCTTCGAAGGCCTGCTGCAGGGCGCCAAGGCCGGCCGCTTCGATGTGCTCGGCGATAATCTGATAGTCACCCCGGTTCTCATACAGGCTGACCTTGCCACGAATGCGAACCTGGTCACCTTCTTTGGGGATAGCTCTGATCCGCTGGTTGAAACCCCGGAACATGGCGCAACGAACCTGGCAACGGTTGTCTTTCAGGGTGAAGTACCAGTGGCCCGAGGAGGGGCGCGAAAAGCTCGATAATTCACCTTCAACCCAGGCCTGCATGAAGCTGGCCTCCAGCAGGTGCCTCACCTGATGGTTGAGTTCGGTGACAGTCAGCGCCCGTGGTCGTGCCACAAGATCAGGTATCTGGCGGGGGTCCATAAGGAATTTCCGAAAAAAAGTTAGCCAAAAATAGCCAAATTTCAAAAAGATGCAGCTCGAAGGCTCGCGCGGCCCGGTTTACTGTACAGCGACACCTATTTATAATGGATCGATTAAGGATCACGGGTACGAGCGTGCTGTCAAACCCGGTCAGAAGATCCTCAACTCAGTCCAGTCAGAAGGCGGGTCCCAATGTTGCGAATTGCCGAAGAAGCCCTCACATTTGATGATGTCCTGCTTATACCGGGATACTCCGACGTCCTGCCCAAGGATGTCAGCCTGAGAACCCGTCTGACCCGGGGCATCGAGCTCAATATCCCGCTGATTTCAGCCGCCATGGATACGGTAACCGAAGCCGACCTGGCGATTGCCATGGCGCAGGAAGGCGGTATCGGCATAATGCACAAAAACATGAGCGTTGAGCAACAGGCGGCTGCGGTTCGCAAGGTCAAGAAATTCGAGAGTGGGGTGGTCAAGGACCCGATTACTGTCTCGCCGACGACCACCGTGCGCGAGTTGCTCGACATTACCACCGCCAACAACATCTCCGGCTTGCCGGTGGTTGATGGCCGTGATCTGGTCGGCATCGTTACCGGTCGCGACATTCGCTTCGAGAGCCGGCTGGATACACCGGTTTCGGAAATCATGACGCCGAAAGAGAAGCTGGTTACCGCGCCAGAGGGCGCTGACCTGGAAGCAGTCAAGAACCTGTTGCACAAGCACCGGATTGAGAAAGTCCTGGTGGTGAACTCCGATTTCGAATTGCGCGGGCTGATTACAGTCAAGGATATCCAGAAGGCCAAGGACTACCCGCTGGCCTGTAAAGACGAGCAGGGCCGGTTACGGGTCGGCGCGGCGGTGGGCACCAGCGGTGAGACCGAGGCCAGGATTTCGGCGCTGGTGGAAGCCGGTGTTGACGTGATCGTTATTGATACCGCGCACGGCCATTCCAAAGGCGTGATTGATCGGGTTCGGTGGGCCAAGAATGTCTATCCGGACGTTCAGATCATCGGCGGCAACATTGCCACGGCGGAAGCGGCGATTGCGCTCGCGGATGCCGGCGCCGATGCGGTCAAGGTGGGCATCGGCCCGGGGTCCATCTGCACCACGCGTATTGTGACGGGTATTGGGGTGCCTCAGATTACCGCCGTTTCCAATGTGGCGGCGGCGCTCAAGGACCGTGGTTTACCGCTGATTGCCGACGGCGGTGTGCGTTTCTCCGGTGATATTTCCAAGGCCATCGCAGCTGGTGCCTACTGCGTGATGATCGGCGGCCTGCTGGCAGGCACGGATGAGGCCCCCGGCGAAGTGGAGCTCTTTCAGGGCCGCAGCTACAAGGCCTATCGCGGCATGGGTTCGATTGGTGCCATGGGGCAGGGCTCCAGCGACCGCTATTTCCAGGATGCCAGCAAGGGTATCGAAAAACTGGTCCCTGAGGGCATTGAAGGGCGAGTGGCTTGCAAAGGCCCGATGCGTAATATCGTACATCAGTTGATGGGTGGTCTGCGGGCCTCCATGGGCTACACCGGTTGCGGCACCATGGAAGAAATGCGCACCAGGCCGCAGTTCTCCCGAATCACCAACGCCGGCATGCGTGAAAGCCATGTTCACGATGTAACCATCACCAAAGAATCGCCTAACTACCGTGTTGGCTAGCAGCCTGTCGGACTCAGGCGTTCGTAGCGAGGGAAAGTCCGGTTTGAGGCAGTTTTTAGTTTCTTTTGAGGCGAATAGTGGTTCTATTTAACGAAAAAGAGGCTGAAAAATGACCAAATCCGGCTTTTCCGCAGTAGAACAGACCTGAGTCCGACAGGCTGCTAGGCCGAGCAGCACGCCGGCCCTTTGATTCCACAGACGCAGGCACCCTCCCGGGCCTGCGTCGTTCATCCTGATTTGAGGACCCCATGGCCCAGAACATTCATGATCACCGCATCCTGATTCTCGATTTCGGTTCCCAGTACACACAGCTGATTGCTCGCCGGGTGCGTGAAATCGGGGTCTATTGTGAAGTCCGGGCCTTTGACATTACGGATGAGGAACTCACCGCGTTCAACCCCAAAGGCATCGTGCTGGCCGGCGGCCCGGAATCGGTGACGCAGTTGGGCGGGCCGAGGGCGCCGGACGGACTGTTTGAGCGCAATATCCCGATCCTGGGCATCTGCTACGGCATGCAGACCATGGCTGAGCAGCTCGGCGGCCGCGTGGCCAGCTCCGAGACCCGGGAGTTTGGTTACGCACAGGTCAAGGTGCGTGCCGAGGGGCCGTTGCTGAGTGATATCAAGGATCATCTCACCGCCCAGGGGGATTCCCTGCTGGACGTATGGATGAGCCATGGCGACAAGGTGGTGGCGATGCCGGAAGGCTTCGAATTGCTGGCGTCGACTGAAAGCGCACCGATTGCTGCGATGCAGGATACTCAGCGTAATCTGTACGGCGTCCAGTTCCATCCGGAAGTGACCCATACCCTCCAGGGCCAGCGCATCCTTGAGCACTTCGTAACCGGTATCTGTGGCTGTGAGGCTTTGTGGACGCCCGCCAGAATCGTTGACGATGCCATTCGGCAAATCCGCGCACAGGTAGGTGGGGACAAGGTGCTGCTGGGGCTGTCCGGTGGTGTGGATTCGTCGGTAACCGCCGCGCTGCTTCACAAGGCGATTGGCGACCAGTTGACCTGCGTGTTCGTGGATAACGGATTGTTGCGCCTGCATGAGGGCGACCAGGTGATGGACATGTTCAGCCGCAACATGGGCGTCAAAGTGATCCGCGCGGACTCGGAAGACCTGTTTCTGTCCCGCTTGGCGGGTGTCAGCGATCCGGAGCAGAAGCGCAAGATTATCGGCAACACCTTCATCGAGGTATTCGACGAAGAAGCCACCGGCATTCGCGATGTGGTCTGGCTGGCACAGGGGACCATCTATCCCGATGTCATCGAATCCGCGGCCTCCAAAACCGGCAAAGCTCATGTCATCAAGTCCCATCACAACGTGGGGGGGTTGCCGGATACCATGAAGCTCAAGCTGGTTGAGCCGCTGCGGGAGCTGTTCAAGGATGAGGTCCGCCGTATCGGTCTCGAGCTGGGGCTGCCCTATGATATGGTTTATCGCCATCCGTTCCCCGGACCGGGCCTCGGTGTCCGGATCCTCGGAGAAGTGCGTAAGGAGTATGCGGATATTCTGCGCCGTGCCGACGCCATTTTTCTGGAAGAACTTCACCGTGCGGATCTCTACCACAAAACCAGTCAGGCCTTCGCCGTTTTTCTGCCGGTCAAATCGGTCGGGGTGGTCGGAGACACGCGCCGTTACGAGTATGTTATCGCCATTCGCGCCGTGGAGACTGTCGACTTCATGACCGCACGCTGGGCGCGCCTTCCTTATGAAGTGCTCGAAACGGTCTCCAATCGCATCATCAACGAAATTTCCGGTGTCTCCCGCGTGACCTACGATATTTCGTCCAAGCCACCTGCCACGATCGAGTGGGAGTGA
>JASBRL010000034.1 GCA_030149475.1 Marinobacter sp. | reverse complement strand
TTCCGCGCACGCCATCGTGGGCGCCACGGCCACACTCAGCGCGAGCAGGTTTTTTTTCAGGCCTTCCATTGTTGTCGTCCTTTTTTGGGATCTTTTTGGTTCCATGTTGAGCAACTGCCAGTACCCGTGTGGCTGATTCGTCGTTCTACAGCATGCCAGGACACTGCTACCCCACGCTGCCACTTTAACGGCAGGCCAGGTCAAGCGACGTGCAAGGCGTCACAAATCATTAACAAATGGAAAGAAATCAACGGAGAATCGGACGGGCAGGCGACAAGTCAGCCAGTGACGTTATAACCACTACATTATAACCACTACATATAGTAACGACCCGTTACGGGAAGCATGAGCTCTATACGCTCAAAATCTGCGGCGATGCAAGACGCGGAGCTATTAATTTTCTTTGCCGAATCTCCCGGTATCAATAGTTCTGTTTTCCTTCACAGACACTATATCCTGTTATACAATTTAAAAAATAAACCAATATGTTGGGTTTCAAGAGAAAGCCTGACCCCCGTCAACGACGGGCCTGACGCGCCCCGCAGCGGCAGCCGGGACAGCCCGACACACAGTTATTTTCACAGGCCGGGCGCCCCGAGGACAACACCAGACTTCTGAGGGTAACACCAGATATAGTGCTTACCAGTATGCCAACCATCAACCGGAAGGCTCCGTGAGCACCTTCAATCAACAACGACAAGGCGTCGGCCATCAGGCGGCGCTCATCATCAGTCACATTCAGAATACCGGGGATGGCAATGAACGCGAAAGCACAGGCTGTAGTGACCACAATACCCATGCAGGACGCATCGCTTGATATCTGGAACAGCAAGTACCAGCTCAAGACCAAGACTGGCGAGCCTGTGGATGCCACCATTGAATCCACCTACGAGCGGGTTGCCACCGCCCTGGCGGACGTTGAGAACAAGGCCAGCCGTGCCCGGCACCTGAAAGATTTCGTCTGGGCCCTGAAAAACGGCGCCATCCCCGCCGGCCGGATCATTTCCAACGCCGGTGCCGAAATGCACAAACCGGCCACCTCCACCATTAACTGCACGGTGTCCGGCAGCATCAACGACTCGATGAACGACATCCTCGAGAAGAACCACGAAGCCGGCCTGACCCTCAAAGCCGGCTGCGGTATCGGCTACGAATTCTCCACCCTGCGTCCCCGGGGTGCCTATGTGGCCGGTGCCGGCGCCACCACCTCCGGCCCGCTGTCGTTCATGGATATCTTCGACCGCATGTGCTTCACCGTGTCGTCTGCCGGCGGCCGCCGGGGTGCCCAGATGGCCACCTTCGACGTGCATCACCCGGACGTGCTCGACTTCATCCAGGCCAAGCGTGAAGACGGGCGCCTGCGACAGTTCAACCTGTCCCTGCTGATCACCGAAGACTTCATCGAAGCGGTCAAGAACGGTGACGACTGGCACCTGTCGTTCCCGGTCACCGACAAGGAAGTAGCCGACGAGAACCTGGACCTGTCCGACGCCAGCCAGTTCGTCTACCGCGACTTCCCGGTGCTCGACGGCTACGTGGTCAATGATGAAGGCAAGGTAGCCTGCCGGATCTACCGTACCCTGAAAGCCCAGTTCATCTGGGACAGCATCATGACCTCCACCTATGACTACGCCGAACCCGGCTTCATCCTGATCGACAAGGTCAATCAGATGAACAACAACTGGTTCTGCGAAGACATCCGCGCCACCAACCCCTGCGGCGAGCAGCCCCTGCCCCCGTATGGCAGTTGCCTGCTGGGCTCGGTGAACCTGACCAAGTTCGTGGACTACCCGTTCACCGACAAGGCCAGCTTCAACTACGAGAAATACCGCAAGGTGGTGGGCATCTTCACCCGCATGCTGGACAACGTGGTCGAGATCAACGGCCTGCCACTGGAAGAGCAGCGCCACGAAATCACCTACAAGCGTCGCCACGGCATGGGCATCCTGGGCCTGGGCTCAACGCTGGCGATGCTGCGCATGCCCTACGGCTCCAGTGAGTCGGTCTCCTTTACCGAAGACGTGGTCCGGGAAATGGCCGTGGAAGGCTGGCGCCAGTCCCTGAGCCTGGCCGAGGAAAAAGGCGTGGCACCGATCATGGACGACGAGTTCGAAGTTACCCCGAAAATGCTGGGCAAGTGCCCGCAACTGGCCGAGGACGGCCTCAAGCTGGGCGACAGGATCAAAGGCCGTGTGCTGCACGCCAAGTACAGCCGCTACATGCAGCGCATCGCCGCGGTGGAGCCGGAACTGGTCGCCGCCCTGGCCGAGAAAGGTGGCCGGTTTACCCACCACACCTCTATCGCGCCCACCGGCACCATCAGCCTGTCACTGGCCAACAACGCCAGTAACGGCATCGAGCCGAGCTTCTCTCACCATTACGCCCGCAACATCATTCGTGAGGGTCGTAAAACCAAAGAGAAAGTCGACGTGTTCTCCTTCGAGCTGCTGGCCTATCGCCACCTGGTGAACAGCGGCGCCATGCCGTTCTCCGAGGACGAAGACAAACGCCTGCCCCACTACTTCACCACCTCCGACGACGTCACGCCGGACCAGCACGTGGACATTCAGGCCGCCGCGCAATTGTGGGTGGACTCGTCCATCTCCAAGACCGCCAACGTTCCGACCGATTTCCACTACCCGGATTTCAAGAACATCTACATGTACGCCTACGAGAAGGGCCTGAAAGGCTGCACTACCTTCCGCTTCAACCCGGAAGCCTTCCAGGGCGTACTGGTGAAAGAAAAAGATCTGGAAAACACCCTGTACGAATTCACCCTGGATGACGGCAGCAAGGTCACTCTCAAGGGTAACGAACAGGTCGAGTATGACGGCGAAGTCCACAACGCCGCCAACCTCTTCGACGCCTTGAAAGAAGGCACGTACGGCAAGTATTAATCCGGAACCCCGACACAGGACAACGAACATGACCGTTAAAATCAGCAACAAAATCGTCGGCTACCGGGTCACCAAAGCCGACCCCGCCAGCGAGGCCCCGGTGGCGGAAACCGTCGCCAAGCCGGTGCAGATGAACGAATACATCGAGCGCCCGGACTTCCTGCTGGGCACCACCTACAAGATCAAGCCGCCGGTGGCCGAGCACGCGATGTACATCACCATCAACGACATCCTGCTCAACGAAGACACCGACCACGAGAGCCGCCAGCCCTACGAGGTGTTCATCAACTCCAAGTCGATGGAACATTTCCAGTGGGTGATCGCCCTCACCCGTGTTATTTCCGCAGTATTCCGCAAAGGCGGTGACGTCACCTTCCTGGTGGAAGAGCTGCGCTCGGTGTATGACCCCAACGGCGGCTACTTCAAGAAAGGCGGCGTGTTCATGCCGTCACTGGTGGCCGAAATCGGCGCAGTGATCGAGAAACACCTCAAGGCCATCGGCCTGATCGAAAGCGAGGAAATGAGCGAAGTCACCAAGCGCATCCTCGCCGAAAAACGGGCCGAATTTGAAGCCAACCAGACCGCCCGCAACGACGAGTCCGCCAGCGACTACCCGCCCAACGCCGCCATGTGCGGCAAATGCAGCACCAAGGCGGTGATTGTCATGGATGGCTGCGCCACCTGCCTGTCCTGTGGTGACAGCAAGTGCGGTTGAGGTGATTGAATAAGAAAACACGAGGCCTTCTGTTTTAGGGAACCTCTGATTAAGTCTATTGACGATTCTGCAAGTGCTGAGAGGCTCAGTGGCAAGGCGCGACTCGCCGGGAATGGCTGACGGCCCTTGCCAAGAATCGTAACGCGGCCAATGAGCCTCTCAACGCTTGCCCGCAGGGGCTCTCCCTGAAAGCCGGACTCCGCGTTGAGCCTTCTTGAAAGGCAACCAGCCTTCCTGCAAAGCCTCGCCTTGATTCCGGCTTTCAGGGAGAGCCAGAATCGCCACTAGACTTAATCAGAGGTTCCTTAGATTTTTTGGCACCCGCCGGTGGACCATGCAGTTATGCATCAGTTCCGTCGGTGCGTTGCGACCAGCGCCAGTTGCAAGCGCCCTGCAACCCCACCTGCGAACAGCGGGTCCGCGGATGGTTCGGCGGGCAACGTTAAATAGCGGTAGTGACAGGCGAGCAGTTCACGCCACAGGCTGGTCAGCTCAGGCGACGCGCACTGTGCACCCAACTGGTTGAGATAACCCCAGGCCGTTAGCAGTTGAGACGCCTGCCCTGTCAGCCAGAACTGGCTCAGGTGGTCAATCCATTGCCCAAGCGCGTCAGCCCGATCCAGCGATGCTCCGGGGCCCGGTTGTCCGCCTGGCTTCCCCGCCAGATAGTAGCCCTGCTCGGCCTTGCTGACCGTGTTGACCAATAAGGGTACAGAATCGGCCAGGGCGCCTGCCCAACGATGCAGAGACCCGGCATCACCCGTGCGCAACTCGAGCTCTACCTCGCATAATGGCCGCTCACGCTCCCCCGCGGTCACTTTGCCCTGATCGATGACACATTCGATCACGGTGTCGCTGTCTGTCACCCGCCAGATACGGCGCTCGAAATTGGTCATGAACACGGGCGCCAAGGCGGAATACTGCTGTCGACTCAGCCTGAGCCCGGCAACATCCAGCAGGTCCGGGTCAAGATCCGGTGACGGTCGCGGCCATTCCCACTCCTCACGAGCAAGCACACCACCGTCTGATTGACCGCGGGTTTTCAGTGTCTGGATACAGTGACCGGCAACCTCACGGATACGCAGAGCAACCTGCCGGTGTTTCAACACACCATCCGGGGTGTCAAAGTACGTGTTTTTGACCGATTGACAGTCTTCATAGTGACCACGCTGATTCAGCCAGTCAGCGATCACCGGCACAGAGGATGGTTCCACAGTCAACTTGATCTCGGTTTCTTTCGCCACGACGATGCTCCTTACTCAATCCATTATCTCGCCGCGGGTCCGTACCAGAGCTGCGACGAGATCCACCCTGCGACCGGCAAACTGGTCACACGTTTTCGTGGAACGTAAAACAGGCACCTCCGCGGCCCTTCCCAACCGCCTGTGTAGCGAATTGGTCAGGCGGCCCGTTCAGCAGGAGACACCGACATCAGAGTCTGGTAGAAGGACTCGGCATCACCGAGTTTGCGGGCGGCGGGCCACACCTGCTCGGCCTCGTTAAAGCCACGGCGAAGGTAGTTCAGCCACTGCTTGAGACGGCCGGTAACATACTTGTCGTCCAGATAACATTGCAACTCCCGGCCATAGCCTTCAACCAGCATTGCAACGGCCGGCCAGGCCATCGGCGCCAGGGTGATGCCCTGCAGGCTGGCCTTGATCTGACGAGCCAGATCCGGTTGTGACACCAGGCCCCGCCCAATCATCACGTCGTCGCAGCCGGTCACTTCCCGGCAGCGCCAGTAATCCTCCACACTCCAGATGTCACCGTTGGCGATAACCGGCGTACGGACCGCTTCCCGGACTTTACCGATTTCCTCCCAGTAAGCGGGTGGACGGTAGCCATCGGCCTTGCTGCGGGCATGGATCACAATCTCGTCGGCGCCGGCCGCCGCCAGCGCTTCCCCGCAGGCCACGCCCATGGATCGGTCGTCGTAGCCAAGGCGGATCTTGGCGGTCACCGGAATCTCATCGGGCACCGCCAATCGCACAGCGCGGGTGATCTCATACAGCCGCTCAGGCTCCTTGAGTAGTACCGCCCCACCCTTGTGCCTGTTGACGGTTTTGGCCGGACAGCCGAAGTTGATGTCCACCTGAGGCGCGCCCAGTTCGGCGGCCCGGGCGCCGTGAATGGCCATTTGCGCGGCGTCGGAGCCCAGCAACTGGATGGCCACCGGTACGCCCTGCCGGGTCAGGGAGCCCCGCGACAGTTCAGGCGCAAATTTGTGAAAGATGCGCGGCGGCAACAGGCCATGGGTGACGCGGATAAACTCGGTCACACAGCGATCGATACCACCGACCTGGGTCAGGGATTCGCGAATCGGGGCATCGACAAGCCCCTCCATGGGGGCCAGAAAAATACGCATCAGTCAGATTGGGTCCGGGTTGGTGTCAGAACGTCGTTTCGAAACGAGGTGTGCATTCTAACGCGTTTGTGCTCAAAAAACAGGCGCGTACAATCAGAGACATCGAAGGCGAAAGTCGGCGATAAAATGGAGCGTGTGCTGTTGCCGGCATTCAGCAAAACCCTCACAAACCGCCGGTCAGGCGACGAAGTATGTTCCGACCGTTCGCGCCGATGCCGACAAGGACCGCCCAGGCTTCATGGCTCATCTGAAGGCGTTGTACGGAATATGAGCGCGTCTGTACCCGCTCCGACGACGTGGCCCTGAACAAAAAATCCGATTGCGTGTCAGGGGTTCGTCTCAGAAGCCGCGAATGATCTGGCGAAGGTTTAGGTAACCCTTCCAAACGATTCAGCGCATGTCTGGTAAAGCAGGTACAAATCCGTTTTTGAGAGCCGGGCCCGGAGCAGCGCCGTGCTGATAGTGGGTGAGAATCAGGGGCACTGCACATGTTGCTTTACCCGTCGCACGGCACATTCCGGTTACATTTATAAACATATTTTTGTAATCATTAAGACCGTTACCCCGTATGTTAAAGAGTGTTCTTAATCTCGCTTTCTTGTTCGCCATTCTGCAGGCCCCTCCAGCGTAGCAGTCACTGGTGTCTGGGACAGTCGATGTCAGGCACTACAACGGGAGAAAACGATGACACTGCAAGATACCTTGGAACGTCTTCCCAGAAACGAATCGCTCTTCTCTCTTGAACCCCAACTGAAAATCATGCAGGCAGGGCGGGCAGTCATCATCGTGTCGGCTTTAGCGCTTGCCGCTTCTGTGGTTTACGCAACCGGCGGGACCGGATTCGCCTATCCCTATTTGATGCTAATGCCAATTATCCTCGCATCAGCCTGGCACGGCCTGTTGGCGTCAATCGGCTGCGCGATACTTGGCGGTTTACTACTCGGTCCCTACATGCCTCTGGACGTCGCTAAAGGCCTGTTACAGCCCTCTCATAACTGGTTGGCTCGCATCGTTTTTTTTATCACTATTGGTGTCTTTACAAGCTCGCTTTTTCACAGCCTTAAGAAAGCCAACCTTCGACAGCTACACGTCATGCGTATTGATAGTTCAACCGGGTTGGAAAATCGGACAGCGCTCGACGAAGATCTTAGAAAAGTACTGGCCCTGCATAGAAAATCCGGACTCAGTGACCATACTGTTTCCATCATCCTGGTTCGCATGCAGGATCTCTGGGAGATTCTTGAAGCCATGGGCACAGACACCTCAGACCTGGTCGTTCTTAATCTGGCCGAGAGAATTCATAACAGCCTTGATGCAGCGCACCGAACTTATCGGTTCAGTACGTCTGAACTTGCCATCGTGTTCCTGGCAAAAAGCCAGCAGGAAGTTGACTCGATCGCCAGGGAGGTCATAGAAACCGGAGAGGATGAGGCTGTCGTTAACGGTGTCCCGCTTCGGGTTCAGTTGGCAGCGGGCAGCTATCATGTAGAAAGAAACGTCTTGGAAGCCGAAACGGTTGTTAACCGTGCCAGAACCGCGCTGTTTGCAGCCATCGATTCCACCGTCCTCTACAAGACATACAGCCCATCGTTCGACCAGAAAACGTCTGAGCGGGTCAAACTGATCTCGAAAGTCAGGACGGCTCTCAAAAAGCGTGAATTTGAACTGTTTTACCAACCAAAAATTTCCTTAGCGACAGGCTGTCACGTAGGCGCTGAGGCCCTGTTACGCTGGTTAAACCCGGACGGCAGCCTGGTCATGCCGGGACTTTTTATGCCCAAGCTTGAAAAAACCAGCCTGATTGAGCCTGTTACCCGATTTGTCATTACCAGAGCCTGCGAGGACGTCAGGCATCATGACTTAATGGCCGTAAACATAAATTTTGCGGTCAAAAACCTGATGGATGAAGCGTTGGTCGAGGAACTGGGAAGCATGGTCGGGTCGTACGGCGTAAATCCGGGAACGATCGAAATTGAAATTACCGAAGGTGCGTTGATACAAGAACCTGTGCACGCTCGAAAAGCTGTAGAGAGCCTGAGAAACCAGGGTTTCAAGGTGAGTCTGGACGACTTTGGAACGGGCTACTCTTCTTTCCAATACCTTTCTAACCTGCCTCTGTCAGGTCTGAAAATTGATCGGGCATTTGTTACTCACCTGGAGAACAGCCCGGATGCGCGGACCGTCATGAAATCAATGATCACTATGGCCCATGCACTTCAGCTAGAGGTGACTATTGAAGGCATAGAAACCCCTATTCAGCATCAAATCGTAGCTGATCTCGGCGCTGATTATGCACAGGGGTTCCTCTTTTCACATGCTTTACCACTTCAACAATATCTAAGGAACCTCTGATTAAGTCTATTGACGATTCTGCAAGTGTTGAGAGGCTCAGTGGCAAGGCGCGGTTCGCAGGTAATGGCCGACGTCCTTGCCAAGAATCGTAACGCGGCCAATGAGTCTCTCAACGCTTGCCCGCA
>JASBRL010000017.1 GCA_030149475.1 Marinobacter sp. | reverse complement strand
GCTGGACGTGCTGGAAAACGACCACGAGTTCCTGACCCGCGGTGGCGTGTTCACCGAGGACATGATCGGCGGCTACATTGACCTCAAGCGCCAGGAGGTCGAGCGCCTGAACATGACCACTCACCCGGTCGAGTTCGAGCTTTACTACTCCGTGTAACCCGCTGTCGCGGATACGATGTCAGCCTGAAAGCCCCGCCACACGCGGGGCTTTCAGGTTTATAGCCACAGAGAAACCGGGTTCCCCCTTTTTCCACCCCCTTTCTCCACCCCCGCCCCCGCGTCCGCGCAGCCGATACCTGAACAACCGGCTGAGCCCGCCACACCACGCCCGATAAAAGAACGCGCGGATAAGCGCCTTTAACAGGCCGTAACCCACGCGCGCAGACCCAGGATTGCAATGCGCCCGATCCCCGCCGATAATGACCCAAAGACCGACACAGGCCCCTGACATGAAGGCAATCAGCGTATCAGTAGCAATACTTCTTATGGTCGCCTCGGTGACCGTCAGGGCAGAGGTCTACCGACAGACCGACAGCCAGGGCAACGTCACATTTACCGACACCCCTGGCAAGGGCGCAGAAGCCGTAAAGATTGGACCGGTTACCACCATCAAAATGCCAAAACTGCGCGACATAAAAGCACCCTCGGCCCCCGAACCCCAGCCTGCCAGCGACAGCACGGGCACCCCCTACAGCAAGATCCGGTTTACTTCACCGCAAGACCAGCAGGCCTTCTACAGTGGCAACGGCAACATTGAACTTCAGGTGACCAGTACCCCCCCGCTACAGGACGGTGACCGCTTTGAAGTCATGCTCGACGGCCAGCCGGTCGGCCAGGGCCAGGGCGGCACTTTTGCGGTGCGCAACGTATTTCGCGGCACTCACAAGGCCCAGGTCAATGTTGTCGACCAGAAAGGACGCCCGGTTGCAACCGGAGAAAGCATCACCTTTACGGTTCACCGGCCCTCCGTGCTGAACTGAAAACTGGCCCCAGCCCCACGCCTCACCACTCCCGATCTTGTGTGAGCATTCCTTCCATAAAATGCACTATTATAGTGCGCACGCTTTAATCTGGCGCAGCGGTGTGTGCACGGGAAGTGCGCTCATGCGGCTACATGCGACCTGTTCATCAGACACGGCAATCCGCGAAACCTGCACTGCCAAGACTCCCTGCTGGTCATCGGGACACAGAAGGAAGCGCTGAACAATCCGGTTGCCCTTCTGCAAGATCTGAGCGGTGCTGTGGCAAGGCGCGACTCGCCCGGAATGGGTAGCCCCTCCTGGCAAGAGGCGCAACGCAGCCAATGCGTCGCCCAGGCCTTGCCCGGAGGGGACTCCTTAAAGGCGACCGGCCTGATCTGGTTCGCTTTTTGCAGGCATTCAAAGCACAACGAGGGGGCAATCATGGCGATAACCGCAGGATACAAGCACATACTGGACAACCTGACAACGGCGGTACTCGTACTCACTCCTTCGTTACGGATTGACTACCTCAATCCGGCGGCAGAAAGCCTGCTGGAAACCAGCCTGACCAGAATGACGGATGCAGCCGTCTGCGATCTGTTTGTGGAGTCGGCGGACCTACTGGAAACATTGCATGCGGCGGCCGACAACGGTCACGCCTACACCAAACGCGAAGCGGAATTCAGGCTGGTCACCGGAGCGCATTTTACCGTTGACTACTCGGTCACCCCGTACGGCCCGGAACCCTCCGGGTTGCTGCTGGAGCTTCAGCCCCGGGACCGACTGATACGCATCAGCCGCGAGGAAGACATCATTTCCCAACACGAAACCACCCGCATCCTGGTGCGGGGGATGGCCCACGAGATCAAAAATCCACTGGGCGGCATACGGGGGGCCGCGCAACTGCTGGACCGTGAACTCAAGGGCGACGGCCAGAAAGAATATACCCGTGTCATCATAGATGAGGCCGACCGGCTACGCGCCCTGGTGGATCGCATGCTGGGACCGAACCGGGCCCTTCGTCTGGCGCCGACGAACGTGCATGAGGTGCTGGAACGGGTCAAAACACTACTCGAAGCAGAGAGCCGCGGCCGACTGCAGTTTGAGCGGGACTATGATCCCAGTCTGCCAGAGCTGAACGGTGACAAGGAGCAGTTGATGCAGGCGTTTCTGAATATAGCCCGGAATGCCATGGAAGCGGCGTTTGAGCATAGTGATCCCGGCAACAAGGCCGGACAGCCAACCATCACCTTCCGCACCCGGGCGCTCAGACAGTTTACGATAGGCCACCATCGTCATCGCCTGGTCTGCCGTGTCGACGTCATCGATAACGGGCCTGGTATTCCACACGACCTGCTGCAAAACGTGTTTTATCCCATGATCAGCGGGCGGGCCAACGGTACCGGGCTCGGCCTGTCGATCACCCAAAGCATCATCGGACAACATCGCGGACTCGTGGAATGCCAGAGCGAGCCCGGTTGCACCAATTTCACCGTCTTCCTGCCTCTGGAGGAGAGATCATGAGCCAATCGGCCAACGTCTGGATCATTGACGACGACCGAAGTATCCGCTGGGTGCTGGAACGGGCACTCACCCAGGCCGGCATGCAGCCGCGGGTGTTTGAGAATGGCGCTGGCGTACTAACCCGGCTTGAGCATGAGCAGCCGGATGCGATCATCAGCGACATACGGATGCCCGGCATCGACGGCATTGCGCTGCTCTCCGGCATTGTGCAGAGTCACCCGGACCTGCCGGTTATCATCATGACCGCCCACTCGGATCTGGAAAGCGCGGTCACCAGTTACCAGACCGGCGCGTTCGAGTATCTGCCCAAGCCGTTCGATGTGGACGACGCAGTCGCCCTGGCCAAACGCGCGGTGGCCCATAGCCGTGAGCGTCGGGCGACAGCCGAGCCGCTGCCGGACAGCACTCAGCGCCATGCCGAAATTATCGGTGAGGCACCGGCCATGCAGGAGGTATTCCGGGCAATCGGCCGCCTGTCACACTCCAATATAACCGTGCTGATCAATGGAGAAAGCGGAACCGGCAAGGAGCTTGTCGCCCAGGCCCTGCACAATCACAGCCCGCGCTCGAAGCATCCGTTCATTGCCCTGAATATGGCGGCCATCCCCAGGGATCTGATCGAGTCGGAGTTGTTCGGTCATGAAAAAGGGTCCTTTACGGGCGCGGCGGCAGCTCGCCAGGGCCGTTTCGAGCAGGCCAACAGCGGCACCCTGTTTCTGGATGAAATCGGCGACATGCCGGCGGAAACTCAGACCAGGCTGTTGCGCGTACTCGCCGACGGCGAATTTTATCGGGTTGGTGGCACGACGCCCATCAAGGTTGATGTGAGGATCATCGCCGCCACTCATCAGGACCTTGAAAAACTCGTCCAGGCAGGCTCATTCCGGGACGATCTGTTTCATCGCCTCAATGTGATACGCGTTCATCTGCCAAGATTGTCCGAACGCCGGGAAGACATTCCCCGGCTGATGCAGTATTTCCTCAAACGGGCAGCACAGGAGCTGGCGGTCGAACCCAAGCTGCTGCGTCCGGAAGCCGAAGAATACCTCAGCACCCTACCCTGGCCCGGCAACGTGCGCCAACTCGAGAATACCTGCCGTTGGCTGACGGTTATGGCCAGCGGCCGTGAAGTTCACGTGGATGACCTGCCCCCGGAATTGCTGCATCAGGCCGACACACCACCGACCGGTCAGACCTGGCAGGAGGGCCTGCAAAACTGGGCCGAACAGGAGCTGAAACGGGGCAAGAAAAGCGTTCTTGATACCGCCATTCCCGAATTCGAACGCATCATGATCGAGACGGCACTCAAACACACCGGCGGACGCCGCCGGGATGCGTCAATCCTGCTTGGCTGGGGCCGCAATACCCTGACACGCAAGATAAATGAACTGGGGATGGAGGCCGGTCATGATGACGTCGACTGAGTCATCATGACCGGCCGTAAGAGGACCTGTCTCGCCTGGTTAACTGGTTGCTCTACTGCACCAATTAAGCTATCGGCTAGAAAGGTATATCGTCATCAAAATCGTCAACCGGCTCCGGCATGGCGCCCTGACTCTGCGAAGGCTGGCTGTAGCCGCCGCCCTGATTGCCCTGCCCCCCCGCGTTAGCGGGGGCGGACTGTTGAGGGCGGCCGGCGGGTGCGCCCTGATTCATGGAACCGCCGTCACCGGCGCCACGACTGTCCAGCATTTGCATCTGGCCATTGATATCCACCACGACTTCGGTGGTATACCGGTCCTGCCCATCCTGACCCTGCCACTTGCGGGTCTGAAGCTTGCCTTCGATATAGACTTTTGATCCTTTTCGCAGGTACTGGCCTGCCACTTCGGCGATCTTCCCGAACATGACAATCCGGTGCCATTCCGTTTTCGGCACCAGTTGCCCGGTCTGGCGATCCTTGTAGCTTTCATCCGTCGCCAGGTTCAGGTTTACCACAGCGTTGCCATTGGGGGTATAACGGGTCTCCGGGTCCTGCCCCAGATTACCGATCAGGATAACCTTGTTAACGCCACGTGCCATGATTCACTCCTGTTAATTCACATAGATGTCGGCGCAGCCCGATCCGGGCCCGCGGGACGCCGAACACCCCGGTAATGGATTAATACCAGGGAACCTCTGATTAAGTCTATTGACGATTCTGCAAGTGTTGAGAGGCTCAGTGGCGAGGCGCGACTCGCCGGTAATGGCCGACGTCCTTGCCAAGAGTCGTAACGCGGCCAATGAGCCTCTCAACGCTTGCCCGCAGGGGCTCTCCCTGAAAACCGGACTCCGCGTTGAGCCTTCTTGAAAGGCAACCAGCCTTCCTGCGAAGCCTCGCCTTGAGTCCGGCTTTCAGGGAGAGCCAGAATCGCCAATAGACTTAATCAGAGGTTCCCTAAATGTCGGGCGCGCGGGATTGTTTCTGAACGTATCCGCAATGCTCAATACATTGCGACCATTCTGAAAATGTCACCGCCGGAGTAATACTGACCCACTAGCGTCGACTTAAAATTGACCCACCTGAGGCAAAATGGCCGCCTAACAAACTGATCAGGGCGGCGGCCGATGTTGACTCAGGAGATACTTGTGGAAATTCATGTATTGCATC
>JASBRL010000167.1 GCA_030149475.1 Marinobacter sp. | reverse complement strand
TTACTCACCCAGGTAACTGCGATACATCCAGACCGTTTTCTCCTGCTGCGAGATGTAATCGCTCATCAGTGCCACCGTGCCCTCATCGCTGGCATCACCCGCCAGGCTCAGCAATTCGCGCTGCTTGCCAATCAGACGGGCAAAACTCTCGACGATATTGCGGACCGCTGTCTTGCCATCCGACACGTCTTTACGTTCCGGCACGTCCGACAGTTCGATGTAGGTGCTGTACGCATGGGCCGGACGATGACCGAGGGTCAGTATCCGCTCGGCTACTTCGTCGATTTTCAGCAACAGATCAGTGTAGAGTTCCTCGAATTTGACGTGCAGTTCGAAGAAGTGCTCACCCTTGATGTTCCAGTGATAGCCGCGAACGTTCATATAGAAAATCTGGTAGTTAGCCAGCAGTTCGTTCAGCTGCTGCGCCAGATTCTGGGTCTTCGCCTTATCCAGGCCAATAAAGTTGGTACTCATAGGGTCTCTCCCTGGTTGGTATTCGATGTCTTTGGGGTGAGATTACGGCCTGCTGCCCGGGACAGGAAGTAAAACCTGGCAATGCTTGTGATAGCGTAAATAAATTGATTCAAAAATCCTGACAGCTTAACTCAATTACAATGCATTTCCGGGCGCCCCGCAGGGTCAGCCTCCCGGGCCACAGTCCATGCAGTGCTCAACCACCTCCGGGCCGATATTGAGCTTGTGGTTCAGATCCCGAAGCGCAGTACGCACGCCCTCTTCGATGACCGGGTGGTAGAACGGCATGTCCAGCATTTCACTGACCGTCAGGCGGCGCTGTGCCGACCAGGCCAGCAGGTGCCCGATATGTTCAGCGGCCGGCCCGAACATTTCCGCGCCCATAAACAATCCCGAACCCTGTTCGCCGTAAACCCGTAACAGCCCACGATTCCGGTCCATCACCCGGCTGCGCCCCTGGCCCTCAAACGATACTTCGCCGACCGCATAACAGTTACGGCAGCGCTCCGCCACCTGACGGACAGTCAACCCGACCGTAGCAATCTGGGGCCGGGTAAACACTACTGACAGAGGCGCCCGGCGCAGCCCCGCCCGCACGTCCGGGAAGCGGCCGGCATTATCGCCGGCGATGCGCCCCTCGTCGGCCGCCTCGTGAAGCAATGGCAGGTCACTGTTGGCGTCCCCCGCAATGAAGACCCCACGATCACCGCATTGCAGGGTGAAATGATCAAACACCGGCGTTCCCTGCTCGTCGAGTTCCAGGCCCGCCTTTTCGATGTCCAGTCGGTCTGTGTTGGCGCGGCGCCCGGTGGCCGCCAGCAGATACTCGAAATGCTCAGTCAGTTCACCCTGTTCGGGGTCCTCGAACGTGATGTTCACGCCATCGCGTACACGCTTAATCGCAGTGACACTGGCGTCAGGGTCCAGAGGGAATTCCCGGTTGAACGTGCGCAGGGCGTAATCACGAATCTGGTCATCCTGAATGGGGCCAACGGCGCCGCCCACTCCGAACATGCGGACGCGCACGCCAAGGCGACTCAATGCCTGCCCCAATTCGAGACCGATGACCCCGGGACCGAACACCGCCACCGACTGCGGCAGGTCGTCGAAATCAAACAGGTCATCATTCACGATCAGCCGGTCATCTGCCTGTTCCAGAAAATCGGGCACGACGGGTCTCGACCCGGTGGCAATCACGATACGATCCGCCTCAATCTCGAGTCGGTCATCGATGATCAGATGCCGGGAATCCACAAACCGGGCATGACCGGCCAGCTTGTGAGCGCCGGGGAAATCAGCCACCGTATCCACCACCAACCCGACGAAACGGTCCCGCTCCTGGCGTACCCGCTGCATCACCGCTTTGCCATCGATGCTGACCGACCCGGCATGGACACCAAAGACGTCCGCATGCCGGGTGTCATAGGCCGCATCCGCCGCCGCGACCAGCAGTTTGCTGGGCATACAGCCCACCCGGGCACAGGTGGTTCCGTACGGGCCGCCTTCGATCATCACCAGGTTGTCGGTGTGCTTGCGCGCCGCACGGTAGGCGCTCATGCCCGCCGTGCCAGCCCCGATAATCGCCACATCAACTGTGCGCTTTTCCATCGTCGTTCTCCTGTTGCTCGCCGGTTGAATTCAGATTACCAGGAACCTCAGACCAGCCTGCGCAACAGGGCTTCGGTCTGTTCCCAGCCAATGCAGGCGTCGGTGATGGACTGGCCGTAAACCAGTTCCCGGCCATCGTTCTGACGGCCTGGCACCAGGAAGCTCTCCAGCATCAACCCGCGGATCCGGTGATTGCCAGCCGCTTTCTGCGCCATTACCTCCCGCGCGATGTCGATTTGCCGTTGTGCCTGTTTGCAGGCGTTATCGTGACTGCAATCCACCATCACCCTGGGCTCCAGACCGGCATCCTCAAGGGCCGCCAGGGCAGCATTGACACTGCCGGCATCGTAATTCGTCGTGCCCCGGCCGCCTCGCAACACCAGATGAGTGTCGGCATTGCCGGCCGTGGTCAGCATGGCGGGTGAGCCGTCCGCCTGCAAGCCCAGACGGTGGTGGGGGTGGGCCGCCGATTTCATTGCATTGATGGCGACAGTGAGGCTACCGTCGGTGCCGTTTTTGAACCCGGTGGGGCTGGCCAGTCCGCTGACCAGTTCGCGATGAATCTGCGATTCCGTGGTGCGGGCGCCGATGGCGGTCCAGCTCACCAGGTCCTCAATGTAATCCATGGCCAGTGGGCTCAGAGCCTCGGTGGCCAAGGGCAGCCCCAGTTCCACCAGGTTCAGTAACAGCCGGCGTGATCGCAGCAACCCCAGCGCCAGATCGCCCCGCCCGGTGCGCTCCGGGTCGTAGAGCAGGCCCTTCCAGCCGACCGTGGTGCGAGGCTTTTCCAGGTACGCCCGCATGACCAGCACAAACCGGTCACTCAGCTCATCCGCCAGCGAGGCCAGTCTTTCGCCATACTCCAGTGCCGCTACCTCGTCGTGGATCGAGCAGGGGCCGATCACCACCAGCGTGCGCGGGTCAGCGCCGTTCAAGACCCTGCGAATGGTCTGGCGATGCTGATGAATGCGGCGGCGCATGCCCTCCTCCAGCGGCAGGGTTTCGTGCAACTGCACAGGAGTCGGCAGCGGGGTCACTTCGGTGAGTGATGCGGCCGCGGGTGCGTGCTGCTGTAGTTCGTCACATTCGTGAAGGTTCATCGACATGTTCATCTGCTGTGTTCCTGTTGCTCTGGATCAGAATCAAAAAAGCCCCGACCGGGCTACCAGTCGGGGCTTTTTTGAGTCCGGTGGCAGCCTGGGTTTTCTCCGGGCCGCCTTCCTCGTTTGATCGTGTGAAGGTTTGCTACGAATGGCCCGGGTGCTGGCTAAAATAAAAGCCATAACCGAACCACCAGAAAAACACAGACTCGCCGCCAGCTGCTGGCAGGCCAGCATCTTGCAAAACGTTCGATTGACAGCTCGCGTGTGTTGTCTTCATGCTTCTACTATAACGTCGGCTTCGTGCAATGCAATCGATCCGGTCATTTTTCTGTTACCCGTTCAACCGCCCAGGCGGACTGCCCATGACTAAACGACTGTTCTGGTTACCCGTCATCATACTGGTTCTGACTGCCCATCCGGCCCTGGCGTCGGCCGAAGCCCGCACTTATACCTTGCAGAACCGGCCCGCAGACGATGTCGCAACCCAGTTGCGCGAACTTTACCCCGAACCGCAACTGGCCATCACGGCTCACAACCAGCAACTCATCCTGCGCGGTGATCCTCAGACCCTGGACGAAGCCGGAACACTGGTCGGCACCATGGATGTCGCCGCCATGCAAGTGCGGATTACTGTTCGTAGTCGGGGTAACCGGCAAGGGCAACGCCGGAGCGGCGGCATCACGGTGAACAACGGCCAGGCCCGGGTCGGCGCCCAGAATCGGGTGATCACCACCCGGCAGCAGCAGGAGCAGACGCTTGTGGTGCAGGACGGTCAGTCAGCTCAGGTACGGGCCGGCCAGATCAGGGCGCTGCCGGTTGCCTTCCAGGGCGGCCACAACCCGGCCGAGATCATGACATATGTGGATCAGCACAAAGGCTTTGTCGTAAGCCCGCAGGTCATTTCCCAACGACAGATCGAGCTGAGCATCATGGCCTTTGACAACGGCCCCGACAACACCACACCCGGCTATGACACCGAAGCGGTCATGACCATTCGACGGGTTGCACCCGGCACCTGGGTGTCACTGGGCGGCACCGAAAGCAGAAGCGACGGTAGCAACACCGGAATTGTCTATCAGACCGGCAGCACCGAACAGAACAGTCAGTCGTTCGAGATCCGGGTCGACATTCTGTAATTCAGGCGCGGCTGAGCTTCAGCAACACCGCTTTGGCCTCGTTCACTTTTGCCGCGAGGTAATCGTTGCCGCCGCGGTCCGGGTGCAGCTTCTGCATCAGCCGTCGGTGTGCATTAACCACCTCATCGCGACTACAGCCATGGGGAACGCCCAGGATGTCCCGGGCTTCCGCTGCAGCCATTTGTCCACCGGACGGCGCATCATTCCGGTACGAGCGCTGCTGGTCACTCCCGGCGCGACTTCCAGGCGCATCGTCCCCCAGCCAGCTTTTCATTCGTTTCAGCACAGGCAGATAGCGCATCAGGGCCGGCAATTTACGAAGGGCCGGCAGCAACGCCGCGATGCCTGCCACGATGATATTCATGCGGCCGGTGACTACCAGCAACAGCAGCACCCCGGCAATGATTCCCATGGCAAGTTTCCACCCCACCACCTTCCTGCGCTCAGGTGGCAGGCCAGCCCAATGGGTCAATATCACATATAACAGCGCGGCCAGCCCCAGCCCGAGAATCCATTGCATTGAGCAATCCTTTTTTCATTCTGTTCGTAACTGTGTCACAGGTTATTGCTATGATGCCAAAAACAGAGCCCGAGACCAGGGATTTTTGCAGCCGTTGGACGATTTTCCCCGAAGCTGCCAAACACGCGACCATCAAGTGCCCATTTACCGGACCAACGGAATTGCATAGGCTGCTATCCGTTGGGTTATACTGTTGCGTTTACGACTTCCGGGCGACGCCGTTTTCGGCGATACCGCCTGCTGTCCAAGGAAATCTATACTCAGGAACCGAACCATGCGACTAGCCTCCCGTTTCATTATCGTCCTTCTCCTGCTCGGCGCGGTGCTTGGTGGCATTTTTGGCTACAAGTTCTACCAGTTCGGCCAGATGAAGGCGCAATTCTCCCAGCCCCAGCCACCGGCGGTGGTGTCGGCGACAACCGCCACCAGCGAGCAGTGGCTGCCGGCCAGCAAGGCCGTTGGCAGTATCAAGGCGGTCAACGGCATCAAGGTGGCCAATGAAGTTCCGGGCGTGGTTGAAACCATCAATTTCGATTCCGGGGACCGGGTCAGCAAAGGCGATTTGCTGATACGCCTGAATGCCGCCATTGACGAAGCCGCCCTGCGGACCCGCAAGGCCGAAGCACAGTTGACCGAGCAGGAGTTCAAGCGGGTGTCGGACCTGTTGCCCAAGCGCGCAATCTCCCAGTCCCAGTACGATCAGGCCAAGTCCAACCTGGACGCCGCTCGTGCCGGTGTCAACGAAGCCGAGGCCCAGCTCAGCAAAAAAATCATCCGTGCGCCGTTCGACGGGACCCTGGGCCTGCGCCTGATCGATCAGGGCGAATATCTGCCCACGGGCTCGCCGATTGTCGAGATCAATATGCTCGACCCCATTTATGTGGACTACACCGTGTCGGAAAAAACCCTGGCGGAGCTGGAAACCGGTTATAAGGTGCGGGTCAAGGTGGCGGCCGTGAAGGACAAGACGTTCGAGGGCAAGGTGACCGCGATCGATACGTCGGTCAATCCACAGAGCCGCACCGTGCGGGTGCGCGCCACCCTCCAGAACCCGGACCTGCTGCTCAAGCCGGGCATGTTTGCCACAGTCATGACCGAGCAGCCAAAGGCCCGGGACGTGATTACCATTCCCAGAACGGCCGTCTCCTATAATACCTACGGCGACTATGTCTTCGTGATCGAGAAAAACGATGAAGGTAAACAGGTCGTCAAACGTCAATCGGTGAAATCGGGGGAGACCCGCAATGGCCGGGTGGCCATCGTCAGTGGCCTCAAGGCGGGCGATCAGGTTGTTTCCAAAGGACTGCTAAGGTTGCGGGCCGGCCAGCCTGTCAGTATTCAGAATGAAGCCGACAAACCGGTCCGGTCATCAGCGGAGGCGTCCAAGTAATGCGTTTCACTGACCTGTTCGTCAAGCGGCCGGTCCTGGCAACGGTTATCAGCCTGCTGATACTGCTGCTGGGAGCCCGGGCCGCGATGGAAATGGAGATCCGGCAGTACCCGGAACTCGAGAGCACGACCGTCACGGTCACCACCGCCTACCCCGGCGCCAGCTCGGACCTGATCAAGGGCTTTATCACCACGCCACTGCAGCAGGCCATTGCCGAGGCCAGCGGTATCGACTATCTGACCTCAACCAGTTCCCAGGGCAAATCCACCATTGAAGCCAAGATGAACCTGAATTATGACGCCAATGCAGCACTGGCAGAAATTCAGGCGAAGGTGGCCAGTCAGCGCAACGTGCTGCCGGCAGAGGCTCAGGACCCGGTCATCACTTCGACCACTGGTGATTCCACGGCGTTGATGTACATTGCGTTCTACAGTTCCGAACTGAAAGTACCGCAGATCACCGACTACCTCACCCGGGTGGTCCAGCCCAAACTGCAGGCCCTGCCCGGCGTCGGTAAGGCCCGGCTGATTGGCCGCCAGTATGCCCTGCGCATCTGGCTGGACCCGGACCGGCTGGCAGCAGTGAACATGACGCCGCGGGAAGTACGGGACATCCTGCTGAAGAACAACTACCAGGCGGCCGTCGGCAACACCAAGGGCAAGTACACTGAAATCAGCATGACCAGTGACACCGACGTCGGTGACCCGGATCAGTTCAGGAACATTGTGGTCAAGGAAACCGACGGCTCGCTGATTCACCTGAGCGACATTGCCCGGGTCGAGCTGGGCTCCGAATCCTATGACCAGTTGGCCCTGTACAAGGGAAAACCGGCCACCTACGTGGCCATCGAGCTGTCGCCTGGCGCCAATCCCCTGACCGTGGCGGGCCTGGTCAAGCAGACCCTGCCCGACATCCGTCAGCAATTGCCGTCAGGCCTGTCGCTGCGGCTCGCCTATGATGCGTCAGAGTTCATCCAGGATTCTATTCAGGAAGTGATCAAGACGCTGGCCGAGGCCCTCGGGATTGTGCTGATCATCGTATTCGTGACCCTGGGTTCGTTCCGCGCGGCAGTGGTGCCATCCGTGGCCGTGCCGCTGTCTCTGGTGGGGGGAGCTTTTGTGATGCTCCTGCTGGGATTCTCACTGAACCTGTTGACGTTGCTGTCGATGGTGCTGGCGATCGGCCTGGTGGTGGATGACGCCATCATCATCGTGGAGAACATTCATCGGCATATAGAAGCCGGCGAATCCCGTTTCAACGCAGCGATCAACGGTGCCCGCGAGATGGCCACGCCAATCATCGCCATGACCACTACGCTGGTCGCGGTGTATGCGCCCATTGGCTTTATGGGCGGCCTGGTAGGCTCCCTGTTCACGGAATTTGCCTTTACCCTGGCCGGCACCGTGGTGATCTCGGGGATCGTCGCACTGACCCTGTCGCCCATGCTGTCCGGCAAGGTGCTCAAGCCCCACGGCAACCCGGGCTGGTTCGAGACCAGGGTCGAGAACAGCTTCAACGCCATCTCCAACGGGTACAAGCGCGCCCTTGGCTCGCTGATGCAGACTACTTCGGTGGTGGTGCTGTTCGCGGTGGTGGTGCTGGGATCCATCTATTTCATGGTCAACTTCAGCAAAAACGAATTGGCCCCCACCGAGGACCAGGGCATCCTGTTCTACCAGGGCCAGGGCCCTCAGACCTCCACTCTGGACTACCTGCGCGAGGGCGGAGACGAAATCCAGCAGCGGATGGAAACCGTCGACGGCTATAACGAGGACTTCCAGATCATCGGTCTGACCGGACCCAATGCGGTCTTTGGTGGCTTCAAGATGGCACCGTGGAGCCAGCGCGATATTACCCAGTTCCAGGTCCAGCCCAATCTCCAGAACGAACTGAAGAAAGTCACCAGCCTGCAGACGGCAGTGTTCCCGAGACCGTCCCTGCCTGGCTCCGGTGGTGGCTTGCCGTTCCAGTTTGTCATCACCACCGGTGACAGCTACGAGGCGCTCAATGATGTTGCCGACAAACTGCTGGGCAAGGCCATGCAGAGCGGTAACTTCATGTTCCTGCAGAAATCTATCGACTTCGACAAACCGGTGACGCGCATTCATGTGGACCGGGACCGGGTGGCCGATCTCGGGCTATCGATGCAGGACGTTGGTCAGGCACTGTCCAGTATGCTGGGTGGTGGCTACATCAACCGCTTCAGCATGGAGGGCCGGTCCTATCAGGTGATTCCTCAGGTGGACCAGAAATTCCGTCTGGACGCCCAGGCCCTGAACAACTACTACATTCGCGCCAGCAGCGGCGCACTTGTGTCTCTGGGCAGCGTCATCAGCTTTGAACAGGGCGTAGAACCGTCCCAGCGGACCCAGTTCAACCAGCTTAACTCGCTGACGTTGCAGGGTGTTCCGACACCCGGCGTGGCTGCGGGTGACGCCATGGCGTATATGGAAAAAACCGCCGGGGAAGTGATGCCCCAGGGCTTCACCTACGATTACACCGGGCAGACCCGCCAACTGGCCACTCAGGGCAACGCGCTGATGGTGACCTTCTTCCTCTCGCTGCTGGTGATCTATCTGGTGCTGGCAGCGCAGTTCGAAAGCTGGCGTGACCCGCTGATCATCCTGGTGTCGGTGCCCATGTCCGTGGCCGGTGCCATGGCGTTTATCATGCTCGGCTTCGCCAGTATGAATATTTATACCCAAGTCGGACTGATTACGCTGATCGGGGTGGTGTCGAAAAACGGCATTCTGATCGTGGAATTTGCCAACCAGTTGCAGCAGCAGCGAGGGCTTTCAAAACGTGACGCTGTGATCGAGGCCGCCGCTATCCGGCTGCGGCCGATCATCATGACCTCACTGGCCCTGATTGTGGCCATGGTGCCGCTGCTGATTGCCATCGGTCCGGGTGCAGAAAGCCGCTTTGCCATCGGCCTGACCATCTCGGCCGGCCTGGGGATCGGTACGCTGTTCACCCTGTTCGTGCTGCCGGCCTTCTACATCCTGCTGGGCCGCCAGCATCACGATGAAGACGGTAACGACAGCGGTGACACCCAGGATGCGGCAACGCCCGCCAACACGCCGGCCCACTGAGGCCGGCTGATCACAGTCACAGGCAGCCCGGCCATCACCGATGGACCGGGCTTTTTGGCGGGCAAACCCCCTGTATCTGCGGCTCGATTCCGGGCGTGCGTTCAGTGTAGTCTGGGGCTCCTTCGATGACTGACCGGGACGCACTGTGACGCTTGGGACGCTTTTCTGGATTTTTCTGCTTGGCTTCCTCGCCTGGTACTGGTGGCGGGCCAAGGCGATCAAGGATTTCGTGATCACCACGGCCCGCGCCCATTGCCGCAAGATGGATGTTCTCCTGCTGGATGACGCGGTCTACCTTCGCGGTCTCTGGTTCAAGCGCGACCAGCAGGGCCAGTTGCGGGTATGGCGGCGTTTCCTGTTCGACTTCACCACCACCGGTGAAGAGCGCTACCTGGGACGGGTCATCATGCTGGGTCAGACCATCGAACGCATTGATCTGCAGCCCCACCGGTTCGAGCCCGACGAGCACCTATAACCGCCCGGCCCCTTCCTCCCTGGCCCCACGCACTTCTGCGAGCCCCCGGCCGCTACAAACCGTTACCCGTTTGTCATCTGGCTGTCATCTGACAGTCGCATTCTGGCCACTCCGCTGCCTGCCTGCAGGATTTTCAAGAGGTCACCAATGCAATCAGTTTGTTGTCGACTGCTGTGCCGCCTGGCGTATGTTATGGTTTTTCTGCCCTGCCTGACGTTTGCTCACGATCTTGAAATTCACGGATCAAACACCATTGGCGCCACGCTCGCGCCCATGCTGATGACCGGCTTTCTCGAGCAATTGACCGGACAACCGGTGACCGCCGCACCCACCGGTACTGAAAACGAAACGGTGCTCAGCACCAGCCACAATGGTCAGCCACTGACGGTACGGGTAGCGGCCCACGGGTCCAGCACCGGCTTCACCGCAATGATGGCCAACAAGGCCGATATCTGGGCCGCCTCCCGGGGTATCAAGGGAAAAGAAGTCACCGCACTTGCCGGACGCGCCGACATGACCAGCGCTGACAGCGAACACGTGATTGCGATCGATGGTCTGGCCATCCTGGTGAACCCGTCAAACCCCGTTAACCAACTGAGCATCGACCGCCTGGCAAAAATTTTTGCTGGCAAGATCACCAACTGGTCTGCGGTCGGGGGGGCTGACCGGGCTATTCAGGTCTACGCCCGGGACAATCGGTCAGGCACCTGGGATACCTTCAAGCACCTGGTCCTCGCCGGCAAGTACAAGCTGACAGACAAAGCCTTACGCTACGAGTCCAACGACCAGCTTTCGGACGACGTCAGCCGTGATCCGTCGGGTATTGGCTTTGCAGGTTTCGCCTCGGTACGCCACAGTAAACTGCTCGCCGTTTCCGATGGTGATGCCCCGGCACTGAAACCCAGCGAACTGACCGTTGCGACCGAAGACTACCCGTTGTCCCGCCGGCTGTACCTTTATACGCCTGGCCAAACCGGCAAACCGCTCACGCAGGCATTCATCGATTACGTCCAGAGCCAGACAGGACAGGATATTGTCGCCAGATCCGGTTTCTTCTCGCAGAATCCGATTGCCGTGGAGCCGGTTCAGGATGCCAGTGTGCCAGACACCTTCAAGCGCCTGACCGAACGTTACCGGCGCCTGTCGGTAAATTTTCGTTTTGCCGAAGGCAGAACCCGCCTCGACAACAAGGCCAGGCAGGATCTGCAGCGTATCCGGCGCTACCTCAAAGAGCACGGAAAAACCGGGCAAGACCTGATGCTGATTGGTTTCGCGGACCAGCAAAGTAACGAACTCCGCGCCCAGATGATTTCGGAACTACGGGCCCTGTCTGTCAGCAAGGCACTGCGCCAGCTTGGCACAAAGGTGACTGGCATTACCGGCTACGGTCACTACATGCCCGTCGGCTCTGCCGGCGGAGACAACGGTGCCCGGCGTAACGGCCGGGTAGAAACATGGGTGCGGAAGTGACGCTCCCTATGTCAGGTATACACGCTTCAGACAGCCCTCTGAGGGTCGACGACTTTTCCGGTGAGCTCAACAGACTCCTGCAAAACAGACTTGTCACCACGTTGCTTCAACCGGTAGTAGACGCCCGTGACAGTACTATTTTTGGATATGAAGCTCTTAGCCGAGGGCCTTCTGACAGCCCGCTGCATTCAGCCGCGATGCTGTTTGAAACTGCAGAGCGCTGTGGGCAGACAGACGCCCTCGAAACGCTCTGCCTGCAATTGGCTGCAGAAAAGTGGGCTTACTTTGGTATGCCCCAAAGGCTGTTTGTGAATGTCAGCCCTGACAAGTTACTGCCACCGGGATTCCATACCCCACATCTTGAATCGCAGCTGAAAGCCTACGGCCTCAAACCGGCTAACATAGTCATCGAGTTGTCGGAGCGCTATCCCACCACCGACCTTGCGGGGCTACAGAAATCCCTGAACTGGCTAAAATCAGAGGGTTTCCTCATTGCCATTGACGATCTGGGCAGCGGCTATTCCGGCCTCAAACTCTGGTCCGAGCTGAAGCCTGACTTTGTCAAGATCGATCGCCACTTCATACGGGACATACAGGATGACCTGGTCAAACGGGAGGTGGTCCGCACGGTCGTCGACCTGTCGGCCAGACTCGATTGCCAACTGATAGCGGAGGGTATTGAGACAGAGGCGGAACTGAGGGTGGTCAGTGAACTCGGTATCAAGCTGTTTCAAGGATTCCTGTTTGGTCGTCCAAAGCCACGCCCGACCGCCACTCTGGAACCTTTGCGGACTGCAGCGACTTTTGCACTGAAACAATCACCCCGAGAAACAGCCGGAACGCTTTGCGAACATATTGAACCCGCGTCACCCGATATTACGCTCAACCAGGCATGGGAGAGGCTGTTGAGAGAGCCAGAACTCTTCGCACTGCCAGTGGTTGACTGCAATCGACCGCTGGGGCTTCTTCACAAATCGCGAATTCTGGAAATTTTCAGCACGCCCTACGGTCGGGCATTGAACGAAAAAAACAGCGTCCTCCATTTTCTGAGTACGGATGCCCTGGTGGTTGAACACACCCTATCCCTGGAAACTCTCAGCCAACGGCTCGTTGAGGAAGACCTTCACTACCTCAAACAACACTTTATTGTCACATCCGAAGGGCAGTACCTGGGGCTTGGTTCCACCCGCTCTCTTCTGCATCAGATTACGGCCCGGAAAATTGAGACCGCTCGATACGCGAACCCGCTCTCGCTTTTGCCGGGCAATGTCCCGATACAGCAGCGATTGGAACAAAAGGTAAAACAAAACCGCAGATTCAGTCTCATATATTTTGATATAAACAACTTCAAGCCGCTCAACGATGTTCTCGGCTACCGGACCGGGGATAAAGTCATATTGAAACTCGCGGAACTGCTGACTGAGGTCTTCCGGGATGCGAACGACTTTGTCGGCCACATTGGCGGCGACGATTTCGTAGTGATAACGGAATCCGCAACCGTAGCCGCTCAATGCCAGTCTGTACAACGAACATTCCAGAATAACGCCGCCGACTGCTATCCGGCCGATGCCATTCGTTCCGGGTACGTGGAATGCCCTGACCGCGACGGCTTCATGGCCCGGTTCCCCCTGGCCACGCTTGCAGCGGGCCTTGTTGAAGTGGCCCGTTGCGATACCCGGACCACAGAACAACTGGCCGATATTGCCTCCTTTGCCAAAAAACGCGCCAAAGCTGCGTCCGACTTCCTGTTTGTCCACCGTGTAAACGCTGACGTCAATGACTGATCTACAGGCATCGTTGTAAAAAACTGACAGCCTGTTTCACCACTCCCCCAAATGGGCGATTCCGTTTGCCATTGCGCTGTCGAATAATCCATTACGCATCGGCGAAAGATGACTGCCACCTCCGGCAGACGACGACAAAAACAACAGGAGTCAACCATGCGAAAGTTCATCACCCTGACTGTGATGCTGTTCTGCGTTGCGCTGGCCGCACCGTCCATCAGCTATGCAGGCTACACCCAGACCCGATACCCGATAGTTCTGGTGCACGGCGTGACCGGTTTCAATACCATCGGGGGCCTGATCAACTACTTCCACACCATCCCCTGGAATCTCGAGCGCAGTGGTGCCAAGGTCTATACGGCCAGTGTCTCGTTCGTGAACAGCAGCCAGAGCCGGGGCCAGCAACTGGCCAATTACATCAACGGCCTGGGCGAGCCCAGGGTCAACATCATGGCCCACAGCCAGGGCGCGCCGACAGCGCGGGTTACGGCGTCGCTGATTCCCTGGAAGATTGCGTCCATCACCTCTATCGACGGGGTCAACAAGGGCTCCAAGGTGGCCGACGTGATCCGGGGCATCATTCCACCGGGCAGCCCCGTTGAAGGTGGCGTCAACGCGATTGCCAACGCGCTCGGCAGCCTGGTAAACGCACTGTCCAACTCCAACAACCCGCAAAACGGTCTGGCCGCTCTGGAAACCCTGACCACCCGTGGCACCACCGAGCTGAATAATGCTTTGGGCTGGAAAGGCGTGAACCGCTGGTCGTGTGCCGGCACCAACGAGGATGTCTGGATCAACGGCCAGAAAATCAAGTTCTTCTCCTGGTCGGGCCGATCGGTCTATACCAACTGGACCGACATTACCGACCCTTTTCTGGGCGTGACATCGCTTGCCTTCGGAAGCCAGCAGAACGACGGCCTGGTTGATGTCTGCTCTGCCAAGATGGGGAACGTGATCAGTACCAACTACGACATGAACCATGTGGATGCAATCAACCATCTGTTCGGCGCCAGATCCTGGTGGACCAACCCGGTGGCGCTGTATCGCAGCCAGGCCAACCGCCTCAAAAATCGTGGTCTGTAAGCACTCTGACATCCGATAGAGCCGTTTTACCGGAGTCTGGCATCACCAGCTCCGGTATCGTTTTTTCTGATCCGGAGAACCCGTCCATGTCCCCGCTGAACATCCCCAGAAAGTATCACCTGCCCTTTTTGATGACAGGGCTGACCCTGGCCCTGGTAGCCGCTGGCATAGCCGGTCTGATCCTGCAACCCCCGGCACAACCCCGGTTCCAATCGGAGCCCACAGCAACCAGTCAGGCTGTGTCTTCCAAAACCGAGACAACGGCCATTGCCCGGGTCAAATCCGAGGGCGCCCGGCCAGAACCGGGTCCACAGACCCGATACACGACCCCGGAGAGCCTGGGGGCAGATCCCTTCGCGGCGTCCCTGCGCGGTACCGACATCGACGGGCAACTGGCCGCCGATGCCAATGGACAATTGGTGGTCAACCAGTCCACGCGTGATTTCTTCGACTATTTTCTCAATGCGATCGGCGATTCATCCGCCGAAGAAGCTCTGGCCCGGATAAGGGCCCTGGCCCGCAAGAGCCTTCCGCCGGCCGCCGCCGACCAGGCTATGGCTCTGCTTGACCGCTATCTCGACTACAAACGCCAGGCCGTGATACTGGGCAACCGTGCCCTGGATCCGGACAGGCAAGCCGACCCGGATTACCAGATACAGATGTTTCATCAGGCTCTGCAAGACCTGAAACGACTGCGATCGGAGGTATTCTCGCCAGCCACTCATCAGGCATTCTTCGGACCCGAGGAAGCCTATGATGACTACACCCTGGCAAGCATCGACATCCAGCGCCGGACCGACCTGTCGGTCAACGCCCGACAAACGTTGTTGGCGTGGCAGCGGCAACAGCTACCACCGCAGATCCGCGACACCGAGCAGCGCCTGGTCAGCCAGCAGAAGACCCAACAGCAACGCCAGGCCGCCATGGCAAACGCAAGCTCTCCGGAAGATGCGGGGGAACGACTGATTGCCAGCGGCATGGACCCGAACCAGGCATCCGAGGTGGTCGGCTACCTGAGAGAACGCCAGCAGTTTGACCGACGTTACGACGAGTTCGCGACCGAACTCAATCAGTTAAAGGGTGCGGGTCTGGCCCCGGGTGATCTGCAAACACGAAAAGCACAGTTATTGGCCAGCTATTTCGACAGCGAACAGACCCGCACCTGGGCGCGACTGAGGATGCTCGACCCAACCAGTCAGATATCAGCACACCCGGCACAGTAAAGCTGCCGCACAGGCGAACGTTGTGAGTGTGAGGCACTGCCGGACCTGTCACGGATTGTGGGGATACAATCACCCGACCTATCCGGAACAGGGACTCCGCCATGTCGGTGACCGAACTGCAGCAACAGCAATCGCTGGGCTTTCGCCGGCTCCGGTTTAGGCCGGCACTCGAACAGATCTATGGTGACCATCGGGACCGCGCCCTGCGGGAACGCTGCCGCCCGGTCGCTGCCAGCGCATTGATTTTGACTCTATTTTACGTAGTTCTCGACCTGGCCATGCTGCCACCGGCGCTGGCGGCGGAGACCATCGCAGTGCGTACCCTGTTCACCTGTCCCGTGATCACCCTGGTGTGGTGGTTATCCTACCGGCCCTTGCGGGCCCATACCTTTGTACTCTGGTACGCCGGTGCCTATCTGGCCTGTGGGCTCAGTGTCGTGGGCATCATTGCGTTGGCACGGCTGCGTCACTACCCCATGCCTTACGACGGTATCCTGATGATCCTGATGTTCGGCTATGTGGTCATGGGGCTGCCCTTTCGCACGGTTTCGGTCGCCTCAGCGCTGTTCATTACCATCTACCTGCTGATGGAGCTGGCGTCTGGCACTCAGGCCGCCGCATTGGCGGTCAATGGCTTCTTTATTGCCACCGCCAATGTGATTGGCATGGTCGGATCCTGGCTGAGCGACCACCGACAACGGGCCCACTTTCTGGATCAGCAGTTGCTGCAAGCCTCACGGCAGCAGGCTGAACGGGAGAATGACCGTAAAACCCACCTCATTACCGTCGCCAGTCACGACCTTCGGCAGCCCCTGAACGTCATCGGCCTGATGCTGGAAAACCTGGCCAGTTCCGACCCCTCCGCCACCCGGGCTCCGCTGATCGGTCGCCTCAAGCGTTCGGTGTCTCACCTGAACAGCCTGCTGGCGTCGGTGCTGGATATTTCCCGGTTGCAGGAGGGCATGGTGACCCCCGAGCCGGCAGCGCTGGCCGCCCGGGATACCCTGGAGCAGGCCATTGACGCGGTAGCGGATGAAGCCGCCGATCATGGCGTTGCCCTGGTGATCGAACACTGTCCGCACCAGACCGGCGTCTGGGCCGACCCACAATTGCTGCAGCGCATTATGCTGAACCTGCTCATGAACAGCCTCGAACACAGTGGTGCCCGGGAAATCCGGCTGAGGGTTCGCGCCGATGGCTCAGAGACCCGATTTGAGGTTGACGACAACGGCTGTGGACTTGATGAGCAGACGCTCGAGCGGGTGTTCGAACCGTTTTTCCAGGCCGACGCCGAACCCCGTGAAAACCCCGGGCTTGGCCTGGGGCTGGCGATCGTCCGGGAGCTCACCGGGCTGATGAACGGCCACTGCGGTGTTCATCACAACGCCGACGGTGGCAGTTGTTTCTGGGTCACGCTGCCCGCCGCCCGGGCTCCCGTGCAGACACCATTGCCCGGCAATGACGCGATACCGGCCTGCGGCCGGCTGCTGGTAGTAGAGGACCACGACGAAGCACGTTTCTGGGTATGCCAACTGCTTCAGAACTGGGGTTACCGGACCGAGGATTTTGCCGATCCTGGCGCCGCCCTGAAATACGCCAGGCAGACACCGGTAGACATACTGATCAGCGACCTGCACCTGCCGGGCCAGGACGGCCTGGCATTGTTCCAACAGTTGACCGCCTGTCCAGGTTTTCGTGGCGGCATCATTATGACCGCCGACACCACTCAGGCGCAGGCCTTCGACGCCGGACAGCGCCTCTGGATCCTGCACAAGCCTCTGGCGCCGCTACGCCTGCATGCAGCCCTGCTGCAACTGACGCGGCTGCCCGCATCGCTGGAGTCGGCGTGAGCTCCGCACAGGCCGGCAGAGGGCACCGGGTTCAGTTTGACGTTGTCTGGGGCTGAGGCCTGATCAGGCTCAGGGCCCGGGCCCGGGCCACGCATTCAGTGCGGTTGTGCACGCCCAGATACGTGAAGATGGCTTTCAGATGAGTCTTGACCGTGTGTTCGGTCAGCTCCAGGCGCTGACAGATTCGCTTGTTGGGCAAACCCTCCGCCAGCAGTTCGAGCACTTCTTGCTGGCGGGGTGTCAGGCCATCGGACACGCGCTGCGCCCGGGCGAGTGAGGGGTAGTAAGGTCGTCCCTGGCTGATGGCGGTGATCATCCGGATCAGTGCCCGCCGATCCGCCGACTTGGGCAGAAATCCCAGCGCCCCGGCGGCACGGGCTGCTCGCACCGTGGTTTCATCATCCCGGCTGGAAATCACCACCACTGGCAGTGGCGGAGCAGTGTGAGCCAGTTCTGAAAACAGGGTCAGCCCGCCCTCATCCTGCAACAGGAGATCCAGCAGTACCAACGAGGTTTCCGGATGACCATTCAGGTCGTCCACGGCCGCTGGCACGCTGGTCGCTTTTGCGACCACGCCGGCCAGTAACTCGCGCCTGAGAATCAAGCCAAGTCCATCGGCAAAGAACGGGTGATCGTCCACGATCAACACCCGCTCCAGAGGCAAGCCGGCTTCGACTGATGCAGACAGGGCGACGCCGGCCCCGGTTTGAGTCGGATTCATAGGCTGCTCCGCTGGAGGTCTGTTTTTGTTGTTGACCGGACTCTTACTATACCTGCCCGCTGTCAATCGGGGTGATGCCTGCTTAACATTTCTGACACCCCGATCCCGCTGGCGGGCACTTCGCCACAGCAGATCAACATCGATTGTCCGCATCACTTGTTTGCACCGCCCCGGATAGCTCATAGTCGGGTATCACCGAGCGGATTCGGGCAGGCGGAGCCGCTCACCAGCCCTCTGATCCGGCGTCAGGGGTTCTTTCACCGAACAAGGAAAGATCATGGCTTCAGCAGACTCCGACAATCGTGCCATCAAAGGTTCCGACCTGTTCATCAAGGCCCTCGAGAACGAGGGGGTCGAATACATTTTCGCGGTGCCCGGGGAGGAAAACCTGGACCTGCTGGAATCAATCCGCACCTCATCCATTACCCTGGTGCTGAACCGCCACGAGCAGGCCGCCGGTTTCATGGCCGCCACCTATGGCCGTCTCACAGGCAAAGTCGGCGTATGCCTGTCAACGCTCGGGCCTGGCGCGACCAATCTGGTGACCGCAGCTGCCTACGCGACACTCGGGGCGATGCCCATGTTGATGATATCGGGACAGAAGCCGATCAAATCCTCCAAACAGGGACTGTTCCAGATTCTCGACATTGTTGATCTGATGCGCCCCCTGACCAAGTACACCCGCCAGATTTCCAACGCCAACACCATCCCTGCCAAGCTGCGGGAAGCGATGCGACTTGCAACCGAGGAGCGGCCCGGTGCCGTGCACCTGGAGTTGCCGGAAGACATCGCCACCGAAATGGCCGATAGCAGTACGCATATTTTCCGGCCCAGCGATGCACGACGCCCCAGCGCCAGCGTCAAAAGCCTGCAAACCGCCTGTGAGATGATCCTCAAAGCCCGGCATCCGCTGATCATGATCGGCGCCGGTGCTAACCGCAAGCGGGTGTCTCAGGCGCTGATTCATCTGGTCGATGCCACCGGCATTCCGTTCTTTACCACGCAGATGGGCAAAGGCGTGGTGGACGAACGCCACCCACGCTATCTTGGCAGCGCCGCCCTGTCTGCAGGTGATTTTGTCCACTGCGCCATCGATCACGCGGATCTGGTGATCAACGTGGGCCATGACGTGGTAGAGAAGCCGCCATTTTTTATGACTCCCGGTGGCAAACAGGTGATTCACGTGAACTTCAACGGTGCGAATGTGGACCCGGTGTACTTTCCCCAGCACGAAGTCGTTGGCGACATTGCCAACAGCCTGACCTGGCTCGCGGAAAACTGTGGTCAGTGCACCAATCATGACATCAGCGGTTTCATGAGCATACGGGATTCGGTGGAGTCCCACCTGTCCGAGCGCATCCACGATGACCGCTTTCCGGTGATTCCCCAGCGCATTGTCAACGATGTGCGCCTGGTCATGCCCGAGGACGGCATCATTGCACTGGATAATGGCATGTACAAAATCTGGTTTGCCCGCAACTACAAGGCCTACGACAACAATACGATACTGCTCGACAACGCCCTGGCGTCCATGGGTGCCGGCCTGCCCAGTGCGATGGCTGCCGCCATGCTGTATCCGGATCTCAAGGTCATGGCGATCTGCGGGGACGGAGGCTTCATGATGAACAGCCAGGAGCTGGAAACCGCCGTGCGCCTCAAACTCAACCTGGTGATCCTGATCATCAACGACAGCGCATACGGCATGATCAAGTGGAAGCAGGGCCAGGACAATTTCCCGGAGTTTGGTCTGGACTATCATAATCCGGATTTTGTGCAGTATGCCCAGGCCTATGGTGCAATGGGCCACCGGGTCAGCTCCGCCGCAGAACTGAAACCGCTGCTGGAAAATGCACTTGACGCCGGCGGCGTACAAGTGGTGGAAGTGCCGGTGGATTACAGCGAGAACAAGCGCGTGTTCGATGACGAGCTGAGCCAACTCACCTGTAACCTGAGCACGCCTGACTAAACCATCTGTCCCGACAACATCCGGGGTGTCACGATGGGCACCCCGGCCTTTCGACCCACCACCGGAGTATCACCGTTGCACACCATCGCTGACTTTGCCGAACCCCTTGCCCGGGAGGCCGGCGACCTGATTCGCCATGAGCGCGAGCACACCACACTCCGTACCGACTACAAAGATCAGACCGAGCTGGTCACCCACGCCGATCTGATGGCGGACAAACTGATCACCGAGGCAATCCAGGCCCGGTTTCCGGGCCACCGGATCCTGTCGGAAGAATCCCGGCCGGATAAAACCCAGGCCGCCAACCTGGATCAGCCCCTGTGGATCATCGACCCGATCGACGGCACGGTGAACTACGCCTATGGCCATCCGCAGGTAGCCATTTCCATCGCCTACGCCGAGCGGGGCCATGTGCAGATGGGCGTTGTCCACGCCCCGTTTGTGAACGAAACGTTTTGCGCCATCCGCGGACAGGGCGCCACACTTAATGGCCGGCCGATCAGCCACAGCGGCGCCACCGTGCCACGGGACAGCCTGTTCGCAACCGGTTTCCCCTACACCAAGGACACCCTGGCACCGATTGTTGCCCGCCTGGACACCATGATTCATCACTGCCGTGACCTGCGCCGCGTGGGCTCCGCGGCCCTGGATATCTGCTGGGTGGCCTGCGGCCGGCTGGATGCCTATTACGAATCCGTCAGCCCCTGGGACTTCGCGGCAGGCCGCCTGATTGCCCTGGAAGCCGGCGCCACCGCCGGGCACTTCTCCGAGGTCCCCCACGGACAGCCGGCAGACCTCTGGGGGCAGGACATTCTCATCGCCGCACCGGGCATCTACGACCAGCTCCGGGCGTTACTGGCATCACCAGCCTGAGCCGTAGTCTTTGCCCGGTGCAGGCTATATTGCTGGCCAAGGGTAACTGAATTATTCAGCGCTTCGTTCGTGCGTTATGCTGTGATTCATGAATGCCGCCAAACGACAACGAAACCAACTGGAACAGCAACTGACCGATGCCCGTACCTGGGACCAGTGGTACCGTGCCGCCCGCGAGCTGGACGAGCTGGACGGCCACCTGGCCTGGCGTGAACAGGACGGCTCGGAGCTGATCCACGAAGCCCTGCTGCGGGACCATACCCGGGCGTTGAAAACTCATCGCGAACAGGGCGACAGTCATGGGCTGATCGCACTGCTGCAGGAAAGCGTCTACCGCCACCTGGGCGAGCTGGCAAATCCCGCGCTCTATTCGGTGGCTCGCACCGGCACCAAACTCGTGGTCACGGACTTTCTGGGTGAAGTGGAGCAGGCCATGCAGTTCATCTGCGACCATCCCCTGCCCGGCGTCTCCGACGAACAGAAGCTGCAGATGTTTCGTGATGCCGAGAGGGTTTATGGTCAACCGGCACTGATGCTCAGTGGCGGCGGCGCCTTTGGCATTTACCATCTGGGAGTAACTCGTGCACTCTGGCAACAGGAGCTGCTACCCGACGTCCTGGCCGGCTCCAGCATGGGCGCGATTGTGGCCGGTGCGATCTGCACCCGCAACGAATCAGAACTTGAGCAGTTTTTCAGTGAGCCACAGCGGATTCATCGCGACGCCTTCCGCTGGCTCGGGGTGCAGGCGGGCTGGAAGCGGGGCCACGCCATGGACCCGGACCAACTGCACCGGCACATTCGCGCCAACATAGGCAGCCCCAGCTTCAAGGAGGCTTTCCGCCACAGCGGACGGTCCCTGAATATTTCTGTGTCGCCGACCCGCACCCGTCAGAAACCACGGCTGCTGAACGCACTGGCATCACCGGATGTGCTGGTGGATTGTGCGCTAATGGCGTCCTGTGCGGTGCCCGGCCTGTATCCTCCGGTCATCCTCAAGGCCCGCAAAACAGGCCATTCCGGGGTCGGCGAAACCGCCTACATGCCCACCGAGAACTGGATTGACGGCAGTGTTCACGGTGACCTGCCGCTGATGCGCATGGCCCGTCTGCACAACGTCAATAAAACCATCGTCAGTCAGGCCAACCCGCATGTGGTCCCGTTCATCAGTCAGAATGATCAACGCGGCGTGGGCGCGTCCCTCAAGCGCGCCACTGTATCCCTGCTGCACGGCCAGATTGCCACCGCGCTGAAGCTCACCCGGGAATCGCCCACGGCCTCCATTGCCATCGTACGCCCGCTGCTGGAACAAGCTTACGCCATGGCAACCCAGAGTTATCTCGGGGATATCAACATCCACCTGCCGTTCCGACCGACACTCTACCCCAAGGTGCTGTCGAACCCGCAAGCGGACGACCTGGACGACTTCATCACCCTTGGCGAGCGCGCAACCTGGCCACGACTGGCCATGATCCGCGACCAGACCCGGATCAGCCGGGTCTTTGCCCGCTGCATCAAATGCCTGCAAAAACAGGTTGGTCGGCGACAGCCCGAGCCGGCCTGACCGCCGGGTCCGGTTCAGCCTACGTTCACCGCCAGGATCTCAGCCCGCCGCGCCTGTTTCTTGTCCACCAGGCGGGCCACGCACTGGTTATCGTCCCTGAGAATCACCACGCATTCCAGACACTGGATGCATTCGTTGTAGTCAATAGCGCCGTTGCTGCGTATCGCGCCGATTTCGCATTTTCGGGTGCACAACTGACACGGGTTACCACACAGATCGATGCGCTCCAGCCAGCTGAACAACCGCAACCGACCCAGCACCGCCAGCCCCGCGCCCAGCGGGCAAAGATAGCGACAGAAGAACTTGTGGACAAACACGCCGATCACCAGCAACCCGACGGCGTAAGCCACAAATGGCCAGTAGCGCCAGAAATACAGGGTTATGCTGGTCTTGAATGGCTCCACCTCCGCCAATTGCTCAGCCATGGTCAGCGAATTGAAGGCAGTGATGACCAGTGAACCCAGAATGACGTACTTGAGGCCAATCAACCAGCGATGCCAGCGCTCCGGCACTCGCCGCTGCCTGATGCGAAGTTTCTTGCCCAGCCACGACGCCATCTCCTGGAGGGCGCCAAACGGACACAGCCAGCCACAGAACAGTCCGCGCCCCCAGATGAACAGCGTCACGAAGGTGTAGCACCAGAGAATGAAAATGACCGGATCCAGCAGAAACATGTTGATCTTGAAACCGTCCCACAGCGACAGCAGCAAGGTGAAAATGTTGGTTACCGACAACTGACCCTGGGCGTAGAAGCCGATATAAAACAGAGTGAAAAACAGAAAACCCCAGCGGAACCGGTGCACCAGTTTCGGATAACGGCTGAAGTAACGCTGGCGGGCAAAGAAAAGGGTCAGCACCGTCAGGCTGACCACCAGTACCGCAATCGACAGCCACCGGTCCTGCCACAGGCCCACCCAGGCCGGCCGCCGGCTGTCCTCCGGGGACGCCTGCACCGCCGCCGGTTCAAACAGACCCCAGGGCAACGTCATGGGGGCGCGAAAGGTCGCGCTGTCGGAAATCAGCGGATTCCGGGCCAGCTCCAGATTCAGCACCAGGCTGGCATCGGCACCGGGGTTGAAACCGCCGTGACCGCCCATTTTGAACAGGTTTGCCCGCTCGAACCCGGGCATCCCCGGTGCCTGCATGTGGGTGTCGCCGTCAAGCCGGTTCAAGTCCCGCAAATCCACCGACAGCTCGCTCTGTTCCAGCGCGAGGCGGCCAGGCACCGTCCCCGGCTTGAAATTATCCGGCACATGATGAATGAGCCCCCGGGACATCACGACCAGGACCTGCTCACTGGGCCTGAGGTTGTCCATCACCCGCCTGTAGCCCTGATCCCCGAACAGATTACGCCCGATCATCGGCGAGCTGACGTAGGCATAATAGATGTCGGTAAACGGCTCGCCAGGCTTCGCCTCCGGCAACGAAGGATAACTGTCGAGCGGTCGACCCAATTGCTTCTCGGCATCATCGACTGACAATTGCCAGCGGCCCACGTAACCGCGATCCAGCATCTGCTGCCAGGTCAGCGGCTCATACAGGTCCGGCCTGGGTTGCATGACCGGCGCCTGGGCAAAACTCTCCAGCTTGTTGCGGGCGACCTTCAGGGCTGACGACAGAATGGTATCGTTGATGATGATGACCGAGATGGTGGCCGAGGTGACGCCATCAAAATACACCACGCCATTACCGCTCTCGGCGTGTTCGCTGTTTTTCTTGTTCTCGACCACAATGTGTTCTGTCAGGGAACGCCCGGTGTACTGATCGATGAAATTGTACATGGGCTGCTCCCCCAGGCCGTGCAAGAACACCGGTTCGTGATGCTCCAGTACGTGAACCCCGGTGAAGCGGCCATCCGGATCGATGCCGATCAGCAACTGGATCGGCCTCCCCGAGTAACCGGGCAGATCACTGATATCCACCGACTCATAGGCATAGCCCAGCAGTTGGTGCAGTTGATACACCGGATACACCGGGTAGTCGGCCTGCTTGTCCTCAATGCGGGTCGCCTTGGGAAAAAGGTCCTTGATCAGTGCGCGACGCTGGTCCGTGAGTTCCGCCCGGGCACCCGGAAGCAGCATCAAGAACAGCAACAGGAAGGCCAAAAGCCGGGTCATCCGCGAACCCCTGAGCGTGATTATTGTTATGACTCTCAAGTGTCGAAGCATCCGCGCAAGGCCTCAACACTACTTCGGGGGGAAATACACCATACCAAAGTGGTGCCCCGGGCGACTTACTTGAGATCGACCGGACAACACCTTCATAATCCACCCTATACACCCCCGGGGAATCACCCACGCATGCCAACACCGCAAGATCGCAACGATGAGAGCGACCTGATCGCCCGGCTCCGGGCGGGCGACACCGACGCTTACCAGAACGCAGTCCGCCGGTTCACGCCCACCATGCTCGCCGCCGCCCGCTTTTACGTGGGTGTGGATAAAGCCGAGGATGTGGTGCAGGAAAGCTGGATCAAGGCGATTCGCGCCATTCAGACCTTTGAAGGTCGCGCCAGCCTGAAAACCTGGCTGAGCCGGATTGTGGTTAACCAGGCCAAAAACGTGTTGCGTCAGAGTGGTCGCGAAGTCCCGCTGGAGTCTCCCGAGGCGCTGGACCCGGCGTTGGCCAGCCGTTTTGGCCCGAACCGTCGCTGGATCCAACCACCCACGCTGACCTCTCACGAAACCGCCGAGCAGTGGCTGGAACGGGGAGCATTGGGCGACTGTCTGGATAAACATCTGGCCGCGCTGCCGGAGCAGCAACGCTCCGCGCTGATGCTGTTTGAGGTCCATCAACACAAATCTGACGATGTCTGTAATATTCTGGAGGTTTCGGCGTCTAATCTTCGTGTACTTATCCATCGGGCCCGTCAGCGGATGTTCCTGATGGTCGAACATTTCCAGGAGACCGGCGAATGCTGATGTGTCAGGACGTGGCCACCCTGGCCAGCGATTACATCGATGACGAGCTCGGCCCGGTGAAACGGCTGGCCATTGGTGCCCACCTGCTCATGTGCCGGCACTGTCGCTCGCTGATCGGCAACCTGCGTACAACCCGTGAAATCATCAGCCAACGGAGCTACGATCATCTGGATGGCGATTACGCCCGACGTCTGGACGCCGCCATCGGTGAGGCCCTGAGACATCCGGACAATGGCCGGACCGGGCCGCCCAAAGACCCGGAAGCCCGCTAACCGGACCGTTGTCAGGCAACCGGTTTCCGACCGATTGCAGCGCAGTACGCCGGCCGGCATCGCCGTCGATACCCACCACGTCGATATGCCCGACCTTTCGTTGATCGCAGGCTACTTTGCCGATCCGTTTGCCATTGGCGTAGCAGGTGTTAGTATGATTTGTGTAGCCGTGATCGGGCAGGTGCTCCTGCACAACCCCCAAGGACCCGAACAAACCGGTCGCAACGAGCCTCATGCTCAACATCACCAGTAATCGGAATCAACATGGAGGGCCGTACCGTGATGGGGAATGGCATGTCTGGAAGCACTATGTGGGCCGGCCACTGGTTGTGGATGCTGGTGATTGCCATTCTGGTGGTCATCCCGGCCTGGCGCATCTGCCAGCGTACGGGTTACCCGGGCTGGGTGGGCCTGCTGATACTTATACCCGTCGTCAACTTGGGGCTACTCTACTTTATTGCTTTCAGCGCCTGGCCTGTTGAACGGCAGAAGCATGAATAGATTTTGGTGGATCAACGGATGCGCTGGGGCTTCCTGGCTACAGCCCGGATCTAAAAGAAGCCGTAGCAGAGTGAAAACATACGATCCAGAACCGTTCCTGTTGACCATTTTCTCTGTTGAACAGGAGATTTGTTAATGACCCTTCTCGAGCAATATAGCCTGTTGCTTGCCCTGGTAATCGGCATTGGCGGGCTCATTATGGCTCTTTACGGGCTTGCCCGCGCGATGGGGCCGGCACGCCAGGAGTCCGGTAAGGATGTGCCAGCAAGTTCCGGAGTCTTGTCACAGAATCCGGTATGGGGGCGCTATCATGCGCGTTATTATGGTTACGCATTGTTGTTCCTGGCCTTCGACATGGAAATGGCGTTCATGTACCCGTGGGCCGTCGTGTACAAGGAAGTAGGGCTGGTTGCGTTGTATGATATGGGCGTTTTTCTTGCCATCCTCTTTCTGGGCCTGCTCTATGGCTGGAGCCAGGGGGCATTGAGGCGCCAATGACTTCTGCTCAGCCGATTACCACCAAGGGCTCACGCCAGAAACAACCGCGCTTTGCCGTCCTGCAGGCCTGGGTTTCCCGCGCCCTTGCGCGTGACCTGAGTTGCCTGATCATCCCGGGGCCGGAAGTCGCCCTGGCGTACGGCCTGGATGTGACCGCGGCGGGTATGTGCAGCAGTGCGACGCCTCGTGATGCCACCGTACTCCTGATTATCGGAGAGCTTTCAGAGCAAATGGACGAGGCCGCGGCGGTGCTTTATGCGCAGATGCCCCGGCCCCGCACTATTCTCATGCTCGGCGGCAAGACACCACCGTCTTTACCGGATGCTGATGTATCGGCGGATCTGTCGCAAAAGGCGCTGACCGACGCGGTTGAACGACTGCAAGGCCTCCTGGCGGAAGGCGCCTTTGCCACCTATCCAGAGGATTTCGACGCTTCTGTCCTGCACGTCAAAATCGAGTACGTCTGTCCCATGCACCCGGACGTAGTCCGGGACGAGCCGGGCAGTTGCCCCAAGTGCGGCATGGACCTTGTGGCCCAGGAGGCCGGGAAGGCGACCTCCGGGCACGACCACGAACACCACGAACACCACGAACACCACGAACAGGATAGCCCGCAAAGCCATGAACACCACCATGGCCAGGGTCATCAGCATGGCCAGGCACACGAGCAAGGACACCCGCAGGGCCATGCCAACCACAAGACCGGAACAGACTATACCTGCCCCATGCACCCGGAGGTTAGTCAGGATGAGCCGGGCCGTTGTCCCGAGTGTGGTATGGATCTCGTACCCCGGGAGGCCGGGGAAGTAACTCCCGGACACAATCACGAACGGCCTGGCCACGGACACAACGAACCGGAGAGCCCGCAGGATCATACCAACAACAAGACCGGAACAGACTATACCTGCCCCATGCACCCGGAGGTTAGTCAGGATGAGCCGGGCCGTTGTCCCGAATGTGGTATGGATCTGGAGCCCCGGGAAGGGTCCGAAAACGGGGCTTCAGGGAATAATCATGATCACGGCGAGCACAATCATAGCGGGCACGGTCATGACGAGCATAGTCACGCCGGGCATGAGCACGGTGGGCATAGTCACGGAGGGCATGAGCACGGTGGGCATAGTCACGGTGGGCATGAGCACGATCATGGCGCCTCCGGCTTCATGTCCATGATCGAAGTGACCAAAGACCTTCCTCGTAGCGCCGATGGACTGGCGATGGACTGGATTGAGGTGCCTTTTGGCCCGGTTTTTCCCGGTTTGCCTGGCGGGCTGAAGCTGATGCTGACCCTCGACGGCGACGGCGTCATTGAAGGGAATGCCACATCCCTGGTGGGCATGACCAACGGTGATAACGACACTGAAGAAATGAACGCCGAGGCATTCGTCGAACGTCTGGCCCTGGCAACGCCGCTGGCGCCCGTCAGTTACCGCCTGTTGGCCTGCCTGGCGATTGAACGGGCGGCCGGGCTTGCAGACAATCCCGGGACCGGTCGCGCCAGCGCACTGGAGCGCGAGCGCATTGCCAGTCATCTGGGCTGGCTTGCGCTGCTGGGGCGGCAGCTTGGCTTTACCTGGCTGACGCAACGTGCGTCGGCCCTGCAACTGGATCTCCGGTGCGCCAGCCAGAAGAGGCTGGCGGCGCTGGAGCCGGCGCTGCGGACACTGACCGCCAGGCTGGGGCGAACACCGTTACTCAAGGCACGGCTGAAGGGAATCGGCAGACTGCCAGCGGACACGCCCGGCTTGCGCGGCCCCGTCGCGCTTGCGGCTGGCGACGCCTGGGCGCGCCTCTGGCAACGTCTTGATGAAATCAGAACGAGCCTCGACTTCATCAGGACGAATGGTGAACCAGAGCTTCCGGGCCTGCGAATCACCGACCAGGCGTCCGGGCGCGGCGAGGCGACGGTGGACACCCCACGCGGCCAGGCGCGACTGAGCCTGACACTGCAAAGTGGCCGGGTAACATCCTACCGACTGGATACCGCTTGCAGTCACCATATCGGCCTGGTGGCAGAACTTGTCGAAGGCCAGGAACTGGGCGATGCGTTGGTGGCGGTTGGCTCCCTCGACCTGTCGCCCTGGGAGGTGATGTCATGAGCGTCGCCGTCGTGCTGCTTGCGTTGCTTGGGAGCGTCTGGCTGCTCGCCGTGGTCGAGGGCTGGACCACAACCGGCCGCCTTCGTCTGACGGCGCCGTTGCTCAGTGGCGTGGCGCATCTGGGACGTGAATCCATTGTCCCGCGTACGCCTGACCGGCTGTTTTTCGAGGCGGCACCGGTGCTGCTTCTGGTTGTCGCCGTGCTTGCGGCGGCGGTTCTGCCGCTGGCGCCGACCCTGGTGATCGCGGATATGGCCACCGGCGCCCTGTTCGTCAACGCGGCGCTTGCCTATGTGCTGGTTGCGCTGATCATGGCCGGCTGGGGTCCGAATGGCGCCTATGCCATGATCGGTGGCTGGCGCTTCCTGGGTCAGCTTATTGCCTACGCCATGCTCATTGTGATGCCTATTACCGGGGTGGCCATGCGCGCCGAATCCCTGGTGACTACAGTGATTGTCAACTCTCAGGACAGCGTGTGGAATATTGTCTATCAACCGCTTGGTCTGGTGCTGTTCATTATTGCCGCCATGGCGCTGGCGTTTCGCGCGCCGTTTGATCTGCCGGTTGCCGGGGGGGAGTTGGGCGGCGGTGTAGATGCCGAATACACCGGCGTGCGTCTGGCGGTGCTGCGCCTGGCCCGGCTGACACTGGTGGTAACACTGGCTTTGGCCACCACCGTGTTCTATCTGGGCGGCTGGCACGGGCCCCTGCTGCCGCCCTGGGCCTGGAGCCTGATCAAGACCCTCGCGGTGGCTGTGTCGATGCTGCTGGCCGGTCGTTATCTGCCACGCATTCGTGAGGCGGATCTGATGAGGTGGTGCTGGACCCTGGGTATTCCCCTCGCCCTGCTCAATATCATTGTTGTCGGCATACTGGTTCTGGTGGTTCCCTGATGTACGCTCAAGCATTTTTCGTTGCTGTTTTCGGACTGGCTGCCATCGGCTTCGGGGTGTGGGTGTTCCGCACCTCGTCCATGGTCCGTTCCGCACTGGCACTGCTGTTTTCGCAGACCGCGGTGGGCTGCATGTTCCTGGCGATGCAAACCGAATTCCTGGGCGTGCTGCAGATCATGATGATGGCCACCGAAATGAGCATCATGGCCATCTTCATGGTGATGTTCATGATGGATCCGGGCGGCATGGGCGGCATGGACATGACCCACCAGAAGCGTTTTTCGATTGGCGCTGGCGTGGTTGCGGCCGGGGTGGCGATTGCCGTCGCAGTGCTGGCTGACTGGGCACCCGTGAGCGCCGAAGCGCCCGCTGCGGCAATGCAAACAAGGGAGCTGGGCCGGGAACTGCTGGGGCGCTCGATGATGATCTTCGAAACCGCCGGCATCACCATCCTGACCGCGATGATTGCGGCCACGGCCGCGGCGATACCCGTGCAAACGCCTGCCCATAGTGACGAGAAGGAGAATCCGGAATGACGGCTGTCCTGATTGTGGCGCTTGTGACCGGTGCCATCCTGTTCGGTATCGGTGTCTATGGGGCGCTGTCCCAGACCAATCTGGTGATGATCATGATGGGCGTGGAACTGATTCTCGCAGGCGCGCTGGTGAACCTGGTGGCCTTCTGGCGCTTCCTGCATCCCGAAAGCTACTCCGGCCAGATGTTTGTGCTGGTGGTGATGACGGTTATGGCACTGGAAATGGCGGTGGGCTTCGGTGTGGCGATAGCGCGTTTCCGGAGCAGAGGCTCGGTAGAAATGGAAGAAGCGGAGGACCTTAAGGGATGAGTGCAGTGCTTCTGCCACTATTGGCACCGCTGATCGCCGCCCTGGCGGTGCTGGTGCTGCGCCGGGGCGCCACCGCGCTGGCTCTGGGCGGGGCGACGTTAAGCCTGGCCGGCAGTCTCTGGCTACTGGCCCGGGTCGCTGGCGGCCAGGCCGAAACCCTGCTTCTGCCGGGTCTGCCGGACATGCCGCTTCGACTGGTCGCCGAGCCGCTGACGGCGCTGCTGGCACTGGCCGTGGCGACGGTGGGCACTTTCGTATTGATCCATGCGGTCGGTTACATGAAGCGTGAGTCCGGCCTGAACCGCTTCTACGGTGTCATGTCCCTGTTCCTCGCGGCCATGCAGACGCTGGTACTGGCCGGTGACTGGGTTCTGTTGCTGGCAGCCTGGGAACTGATCGGCCTGTGCAGTTACCTGTTGATCGGCTTCTGGTTCCAGAGGGCCGAGGCGGCGGATGCTGCTGGCCGCGCCTTCCTGTACACCCGAAGCGCCGATCTGGGCCTTTACGTGGCGGTATTCATGCTGATTGGGTCGGCCGGTACCAGCGAGATTGCCGCCTCCACGCAGGCTGGCGGTATCGCATCGACCGCCGCCGGGCTCCTGTTGCTGCTGGCCGCCATGGGCAAATCTGCCCAGGTTCCGTTGCAGGACTGGTTGATGCGCGCGATGGCGGGGCCCACCCCGGTTTCGGCCCTGCTGCACTCGGCCACACTGGTGGCGGCGGGCGCCATCCTGCTGATCCGCTCGGCCCCGTTGCTGAACGCCGATGCCCTGCTTGTCGTCGGACTGGTCGGCGGCGTTACGACAGTGGCGGCCGGGATTATTGCACTTGCCGAACGTGACCTGAAACGCATGCTTGCCGCCTCGACTGCCAGCCAATATGGCCTGATGCTGATCGCAGTTGGCGCTGGGGTGCCGCTGGCGGCTCTGCTGCACCTGCTTGCCCATGCCGCCATCAAGAGCTCGTTGTTTCTTGCCGCCGGCGACTTCCAGCATGCCCGGGACGGTACCCGTTTTGATCGACTGGCCGGTATTGGCCGCACCAGGCCCTGGACATTTGCCGGCTTTGCACTGGCGGCGCTGGCCCTGGCCGGTATCCCGCCGCTGAGCGGATTCTTCTCAAAAGACGCGGTGATTGCCGCCGCCCTGTCCGCCCAGGGCGCTGCCTGGCTTGGCCCTATGGCACTGGCGGGCACCCTTCTGACGGGCGCCTATCTGTCCCGGTCATTGCGGCTGCTTTGGCGAGGCACCGGTGAAACCGAGGTGGTTGATGGCAGTGCCTGGATGCGCACGGGCATCTGGTGCCTGGTGATCCTGGCCGTTGGCCTGGGGCTGGCTTTTGGCCCTGTCGAGGCCATGATTGATCTGCCTGCTCCGGAAGCCGCGGGCATGGGCGTCGTGCTGTCCGGATTGCTGGCTGCGGTGGGCGGTCTGGCACTGGGCTGGCTGATGTCCGCCCGACGCCTGCTTGGTCCCATCCATCATTGGGCAGAATCGGGGCTGCCGGTTGCCGGAGGGCTAACGACCTTGATCGGAAGGCCGGTGATGGCTGTGGCCCGGGGATGTGAACGTTTGGAAGGACGCCTGTACGAGGCTGTGCTCGGCGTTGGCCGCGCAAGCCTGGTGGTCGCGACTTATGTGCGGATCGGGGATGAGCGCCGTATCGACGGCCTGATCTTCGCCCTGGTGGCCAGCGTGCGTGCCCTCGGTGCACGGGCGCGAGCTCTCCAGAGCGGTCTTATCCACCAAAGCCTGGCGATCAGCGCGGTCGCAACCGCCGTCACACTGGCGGTTCTGCTGTTTGTTTCATCGAGTTTCTAGAGGAAACCCCTGTTCATGCTGCCACTTGTCTCTCTTACCCTGTTCTTGCCGCTGATCGGTGCAGCGCTGATGCTGTGTTTACCCAGGCCGGCCGCGCGGACGGTGCATGGCATAGCCATCGCCAGTGCCGCCCTGACCCTGCTCGGCGCTCTGGCCATGTGGTTGCAGGGCACAAGTGGCGCGGGTTTTTCCCAGGTCGAAGAGCTGCAATGGATTCCCGCCATCGGTATTGCCTACCGGGTGGGGGTCGATGGCATCAGCCTGCCGTTGGTGCTGTTGAGTGCTGTGCTTTTCCTGGTCGCTTTCATTTACGCCGCGCCTCTTCGTGACCGTCCGCGGTCCTATGTAGCCCTGATGCTGCTCCTGGAAACCACTGCCATCGGCACCTTCACCGCCCTGGACGGGATCCTGTTCTATGTGTTCTTCGAGGTTTCCCTTGTTTCCATGTATTTCATGATTGCAGGGTGGGGCCACGAGGACCGGCAACGCGCGGCGCTGATGTTCTTTATTTACACGCTGCTGGGCAGCCTGCCGCTTCTGCTCGCTATCCTCGGTCTTTACCTGGGCAGTTCCGAACCGACCTTTGACATGCGCGCCTGGATCGCGAATCCGCCATTGGACGGGGCCGCAGCCATGTGGGCACTGGTGGCCATGCTGATTACGTTCGCGGTAAAGATTCCCGCGGTGCCGCTGCATACCTGGTTGCCCGCCGCCCACGTCCAGGCGCCGACCACCGGCAGTGTTATTCTGGCCGGCATCATGCTGAAGTTCGGCACCTACGGACTGGTCCGCTTCGCCCTGCAAATGACCCCCGATGCATTCCGTGAGGCGGGAGTGGTTGTTCTGATTCTGGGGGTTGTCAGTGCCCTCTATGGGGCTTTTGCCGCGTTGGCCCAGAGTGACCTCAAACGCCTGGTGGCCTATACCTCAATCAACCACATGGGCTATGTCATTGTCGGCGTCGCCGTTGCCGCACTGACCCTGGACCCCTCGGTGCGTGCCGTCGCTCTGGATGGCGCCGTGCTGCAGATGTTCAGCCACGGCCTGGTCACGGGGGTCCTGTTCCTGCTGGTGGGCATGATCCAGGATCGCGCCCACACCCGCGACATGGGCGAATTCGGTGGTCTGCTCAAAACAGTTCCGATGCTGGGCTGGTCCTTTGTGCTGGCAGCGTTTGCGTCCCTGGGATTGCCGGGGCTGGCGCACTTTCCGGCAGAGTTCCAGATCTTCCTGGGCACCCTCGGTAGCGCGCCTGCCGCGGTGGTGGTGATTCTGGGTATTGCCATTATTGCCGGTACCTTTCTCAAGGCACTGCGGGAAACCTTTCTGGGCGAACCCCGGCAGCGCTGGCAGGCCATGCCCGACCTGAGTGCCCGGGAATGGCTGGTCGTCGGACCGCTGCTGGTGCTCACCGTTGCCACCGGCGTGGCACCTTCGTGGGTGCTGGATATCATTCATCGGACAACATCGGCGTTGGTACTGTAATGGCCCGTGACCTTGCCCTATTGACTCCGGAAATTGCCGTACTGTTGACTGCTGTCGGCGCGCTGATCGCGGAAATGCTGCGTCGGCCAAAAATCGCGTTGGCGGTCTCAATCACCGGCCTGCTCGTTGCCACCGGTCTGACCCTGCGCCTGAATGGAATGGACACAACAGTGTTCGGCGGCAGCTTCCGGATTGACGAACTCAGCATCTGGGCCAAACTCATTCTTCTGCCGGCCACCGTGCTCACCATGCTGCTGGCGCGATCGGACGTGAAAGACACGGCACGGGAAGGCACCGTCTACAGTCTGCTGTGTTTTGCCACCCTCGGCGCACTTGTACTGGCAGGTGCGGGCGATACGATGTTCCTGGTGCTGGGCACGCTGTTGACCGGCCTGGCCACCTTTGCCCTGGTCGCCTATCCGGACACCGATGCGGCCACGGAAGCCGCCATGAAGTTCTTCGTCTTTGCCTCAGTCACCGGAGCCATCATGATATTCGGCCTGAGCTACTGGTTCGGGGCCGCCGGCTCCACCTTGCTGGCCGATCTATCGGGCACGGATACCATGCCGATAGCCGTTACTCTCGGCTTCGTGGCTGTGATTGTGGGCCTGGGTTACAAGGCGTCGCTGGTTCCGTTTCACTTCTGGGCACCCGATGCCTACGAGGGTGGCCCTCTGTCCATTGCCGCCTACCTGTCCGTGGTGCCCAAAGTGGGCGCACTGTTTGCGTTAGCCCAGGTAGTTCGCGACCTGCCCGCGGACGGTGGCTGGACAGTTGTAATCGCCGGCCTGGCAGTGGCAAGTATGACCTATGGCTATCTGGCGGCGCTGGTGCAGGATAACGTGATCCGGCTGCTGGCCTACTCGTCAATTGCCCAATCCGGCTATTTCCTTCTGGGCATCGTGGCAATGGGCACCAGTGACCTTGCAAGACCGTCGGTTATTGTTTTCGCCGCCGCCTATGCGGCCATGAATCTGGGCGCGTTCGCAGTTGCCGCCATAGCCGGGCGCACTCTGAACGATTTTAGCGGGCTGGGCCGGTCGCGGCCTCTGATTGCCATCGCAATGGTGATTTTCCTGTTGTCACTGGTCGGCATTCCGCCACTGTCCGGTTTCGTCGGCAAGTTCCTGCTGTTCGCCGCCACCATTGACGCCCAGTTCACCTGGCTGGCGGTGGTGGCGATCATCAATAGCGTACTGTCGCTCGCGGTGTACCTGCGCATCATCGTGCCAATGTACCAGCAGGCGGCAACGGACTATGCACCGTTGGACAAAGGTCCTGGTACGGTTGTGGTGACAACCTTTGCCGCCACACTGATCCTCGGCCTGGCGGCCCAGTTCTTTTTCGCGGGACTGGTGGGATGGCCATAGGCAAAAGGCAGTCCGTGAAACAAGACAGACCCTTCTTGCCATCCATCAAGATCAAATGGAAAGTCCGCAGCCGGATCAGAACGTGACGACACGTTCAAGCTGTTCAACGGATAAAGTCCACCTCACAGCGTTTGGCAACCGCTGATTAAATCTATTGACGATTCTGCACGTGTTGAGAGGTTCAGTGGCATGGTGCGGTTCGCCGTTGATCATGGCCTCCTCAGTCCCGGACTACAGACCTGGCATGTGCCTGCAACCGGAAACCGGCGAGCACGCCCAACTGTACGAGCATCAGAAGGGCATCGCAGTGAAGGTCTGTGAGGCCGCCGTCGATGTCGTCCAACGGCCGGCCCTCAAAAGCCATGGCCAGTACCGCCCACGCTTGCGGTGATAGTTGCGTGATGCCGACGCCTTCGCGCTGAGGGTAGATCACCAGGCATTCAATGCCGGGTGCCGGGGGGTCAGGCAACTGGCCCGCAAAAAGCCGGTCGTAGGCCGTCGCGACCGGATAGCTCGCGATCAGAGACTGCACACCGTCGGCGGGCGTCAGGATGATTCGCGCGTAGTCCTCTTCCGCCAGTCGGGCGAGATCGGCGAAAGGGAACGCTGTGGGTGCCAGGGCCAGAGCGGCTCTTTCCACTCGCCATTCCAGTTCAGCCAGGGTGCAGACCCAGGATTCCTCCTCTTTCAACGCAGTACGGAGGCTGTCGGGAAAGGTTTCACCATAGTGCGTCAAGCACCCGGAACGCGGCGAATGCTGTATTGCATGGCGTCGGGCCAGATCAACAAACCGTTGCTGACCCAGATAGCGCCAGACCTGTGGGTAAGTTGCCTGCAATGCTTCGACCAGGCTCAGTACGTAATGATTACGATAGATGTCCAGCCTGTTCCGGGCCTGCTCTGTATCAAGCATGGCGGGCGGCGATGGCCCCTCGCCCAGTAACGCTTGCGCCCATCGTGCCTGGTACTCACGCAAATTCATGACGAGACCTCGGCAATGGCGAGCGGCAGACAGGCTACCGCCTTGTCAGCTTCCGCCAACAGCCGTTGTGGAGACGGCAGATCGGTATCCCATTCGATCAGCGTCGGGCGCGCTCCGTGGCGGTCAAGAAACGCCCGGTAGAGATCCCAGACCGGGGCGGCTACCGGGGCGCCATGGGTGTCGATAAACACCCGGTCGTTTCCCATTTCCCGCATATGGAAACCCGCCAGGTGAATTTCGCCTACAGTCTGCACATCGAGTGCCTGCAGATAGGTGTCGCAGTCATACCCGTGATTCAGGCTGCCCACGTAAAGGTTGTTCAGGTCCAGCAACAGACCACACCCGGTCAATGCTGGCAGCGCCGCCAGGAAATCCCACTCGGTCAGTTGACTCACCTCCGCCTCAAGGTAAGTTGAGGGATTCTCGATCAGGATTTGCCGGCCCAGAAACTGCTGCACCTGATCGACTCTTTTGGCGAAATGCGTCAGGGCTTCCTCGGTATAGGGCAAAGGCAGAAGGTCATTAAAGTGTTGCCCATTGAAAGAACTCCAGCTCAAGTGCTCGGATATCCGGTCAGGATCCGTGTCTTCTGCCAGCTTACGCAAACGACGCATATGCTTCAGGTCAAGCGGATCTACCGAACCCAGGGACAGACCGGTGCCGTGAAGACTGAGACCGGCGTGCGCGCGGATTTGAAGCAGCTCAGCACGCAGGCGGGCGTCCTCGAAGTAGTTCTCACTGTGGACTTCCATCCAGGCAATCGCGCCCGGATCGGCGAGAAAATAATCATGGTGCGGAATTCTCAGTCCCACACCAATATAGTCATTCGGTGTCATCGCTCGTTTCTCCCGATGTTGTTCCCACGTCGTTCGATCCAACGATACGCCGACGGTCTCCTTGTGTGGACTCGGTCGACACCGTTGTGTTCAGCGTGCCAGGCGCATCGAACGTCCGGCGATGCGTCGAATGCCATAGTCCGCGGAGAGGGCACCAGCACCCCAAAAGGCGTTAATCAGCATCATCAACCCCCACAGTTGATGGTCATAGAATCCGGACGGCCACAAGGTCGGGTAAGAGGCCACTGCGATGACGTTATAAACAAACAGAAACAGGGACGCTGGCCGGGTCAGGAAGCCCAGAACCAGAAAGACCGGCACGATCAGCTCCACACAGGTCCCCAGCCAGGCGGCAAGTTGGGGTGAAAGGACGGGCACCTGATACTCGTACTGAAACAGGTACAGGGTGCTGGACCAATTGTCGAGCTTCAGCATCCCGGCCCGGAAAAAGACATGCGCGACCCAGAGGCGCGTAAACAGCAAAAATGCAGGCAATAGATAGCCCAGTAAACGACCACTCAATCCATCGATCTGATCAATCCACCGCAACATGGAACGCTCCTCAGGTCAGGTTAACTGGCGGGCCCGGCGGTCATGCCAGAGCCCGCCAGCGGCATCAGCCTTTCGGTTGCAGACTGCCCCCTACGAGTTTTTCGCAGGTTCCTTCCGGGACCGCGATAAACGCATTGGGGTTGCCGTCTACCTTGTTGGTTCCGGCACAGGAACTGACCTTGGTCGCGCAATCGTTCTTACCAGCCTTGGCGACCCCGTAGCACTTTTCCATCGCCTGGTCAGCGGCGAATGCCTGAGTTGCAGCGGCGGTGGCCCCCAAAGCAATCAGCCCGGTCATGGCTGAAACCATCATGGCGCGTCTGTTCATGGCGTGTTCTCCAGCAGTTTGATTTAAACTCCAGACGAGCCGGATGCCCTCAGATGCCGGGCAACTGCATCGTGGCCGCGTCCTGTCACCTAGACGTACTTACGCCCTGATTGTTACACCGGCACGCGTAAATTTTATTTATCCATGGTTCTGAGTTTTTCCGTTACCCTGGCAATCTGGTTTGAGCACAACAAACAGCTTGATGCTCTCGGGCCGGGTTTCATCCGGTCGGTAAAGAACAGATCCCGGCCCGATGGGGTGAGCGCCCTGCTGGGTGTAGCATGTATCCCGTACCACAGGACTGAACGGAGACCGATCATGGACATCCGCCTCAAACGAGCCTACGACAGCCCCGCGCGCTCGGACGGGCCGCGGGTTCTGGTCGACCGGATCTGGCCCCGGGGTGTTGCCAAAAAAGACGCCGGACTGGATCTCTGGCTGAAAGCACTGGCGCCATCCACCGACTTGCGCAAATGGTTTGGCCACCAGCCGGAGAAATGGCCCGGGTTCCGGGAACGGTATCTGCGGGAGCTCAGGCATGAGGACGCCGCCTCCGATCTGGATCAACTGAGGTCGTTACTGCAGGCGCATAACCGGATCACCCTGGTGTTCGCCGCCAAAGACACCCAATACAACAATGCAGCAGCCCTGCGTGAATTTATGCTGGCCGGCGAACTTTAGCCGCTCATCCACTGCCGGTCCGGGCGGGTCAGATTCCTTTTCAAGCGTTTATTCAGAGCTCGCTCAGACGTTCTGCCGCGCTGGAGATGACCGACGCTGGCAAAAGCCGAACGACCGGACTGTCAATCAAGCAGTTACGCCTGAGCTGAACGGGCGCCTGACGCTCCGACCCTGTCAGGGCGACAGCAGAACCACCGCCAGCGGAAATGTCAGGAACGACAGCGCGGTGGACAACAGGACAATTTTGGCGACCCGTCCGGTGTCTGCCCGAAACCGCTCCGCCAGCATCGGTACGTTACTGGCGCTTGGCAGTGACGCCACCAGCGCAAGCAGAAGCAACGGCGCAGTCTCCAGGCCGACTCCGAGGGCAATGGCCAGGTAACCGATACCCAGTATCAGCAGCGGGTGGACAAACAACTTCAGCACCACGATCGCCGGAATATCGAAACGTCTTCCGGTCGCTGCATGGCCCGCTGACGAGGTGGTCATCCGGGAACGCGCAAGCACCGCGCCGATGGTAAACAGGGCCGTGGGCGAACCAGAATCGGCCAGCATATCGACCGTATCCATCAGTGGACCGGGCAGGCTGAAGCGGGTTGCCGAGGCGGCGCCGCCCAGGAGAATGGCCCAGGGCAACGGGTTGACCGCCACCCGTTTCACCGCATTGGACAACGATGTCCGGACACCGTCACTGACGCCCACAGACCGGCTCGCCAGCGCCACACACAGCGATGAGGTGATGACCATGTCGGTCGAAATGGAAATCAGCAGAGGCCCGGCCACAGCGGGTCCGATCAACGCGGCCAGCAGCGGCATGCCCATGAAGCCGGAATTCGGGAAGGCGGCCACGAGCGCGCCGAAGGAGCCGTCTTTCCAGCCCGTGCCCGCCCTGAGAGTGAGCGCAATGGTGACACCCACCATCACCAGCGCAGTCAGCAGGTAGGTGAGAAAAAGCCCGGGGTCCAGCAGCCTGTCGATCGGCGTGCTCGCGCCAAACCGGTACAACATGCACGGCAGCGCAAAATACAGCACAAAGCCGTTCAGCCCCGGAATAGCCTCCAATTGGAGTATTTTGAAACGGGCCGCGAAATAGCCGCACAGCACCAGCGCGAAAAATGGAAACGTAACCAGAAAAATCTGTTGCATCGATCGATAAACCCTGCCGGCGCCAACTGCGTCATGGCCGTCTTTGAGAGGGGGCGCATGTTCTCAGGGCCGGAGATTATCACGTTGCTTTTGCGGCCAACCAGCCAAAATGTAAACGACCTCGTCTGAGCGGTCTGAAATTGACCTGGACGGGACCGGTCTCAGGCTCGACGATGCCCGTTCCGGGCGTCGGGTGGGAGACGCAGGTCCCCCACGACCCCGTCACCCACAAGCGCATCAATCGTTTCCGGGGACAGTCGCAACACGGCTTCCAGTACCTGCCTCGATTGTTCGCCCAGTAGTGGCGGCGCGGAACGGTAGGTGACCGGCGTGAGTCTCAGTTTGAGTGGGTTGCCGACGGTGGGCACCTCTCCCAAGGCCGGATGTGACAGCACACTCTTCATGCCCCGCGCCAGCACTTGCGGGTCTGCGAACACACCCTCAAGCGTATTCACCGGTCCACAGGGTACCTGAGCGTGTTCCAGATCCCGGATCCACTCGTCAGTCGGACGCATCACCGTAGCCTGCCGGATTCTGGGCACCAGTTCCTTGCGGTTTGCAACCCGGGCCCGATTGGTTTTAAAGCGTTCGTCTTGCGACCAGTCCGGGCGCCCCAGAACATCACACAGACGCGCAAACTGGTCATCATTGCCAACCGTCAGCACCATGTCACCGTCAGCGGTCGGAAACGTCTCATAGGGCACAATGTTGGGGTGGGCATTGCCCATTCTCCGGGGTGCCTGTCCGCTGACCAGGTAATTCATGGCCTGATTCGCCAGCGCGGCGACCTGAACATCCAGCAGTCCCGTCTCGACATACTGACCTTCTCCGGTGCGCTGACGATGACTGAGCGCCGAGAGAATGCCGATGGTTGCGTAAAGACCAGTCATGATGTCCGTGAGGGCAACGCCCACTTTCACCGGACCAGCGCCGGGCGATCCATCGGGCTGGCCGGTGACACTCATCAAGCCTCCCATCGCCTGGATCAGGAAGTCATAACCCGGACGGTTTGCATAGGGCCCATCCTGACCAAAGCCGGTGATCGAGCAGTAAATCAGACCAGGGTTGATACGCTTCAGGCTGTCGTAGTCCAGCCCGTACCGCTTTAATCCACCCACCTTGAAGTTCTCCAGCAGAATATCGGATTCGGCGACCAGCTCACGAATCAGTTGCTGTCCTTTTTCGCTGGCAATATCGATCGCCAGTGACTGCTTGTTGCGATTGGCGGAAAGAAAATAGGCTGACAGTTCGGACGAGTCGTCTACCCCCCGGAGGTACGGTGGGCCCCAGCTTCGGGTGTCGTCCCCCGACCCGGGCCGTTCTATCTTGATGACCTCGGCGCCAAGATCGCCCAACGTCTGCGCCGCCCATGGCCCGGCCAGTACTCTCGACAAATCCAGAACACGAAGTCCTGCCAGGGATCCCGACATCCGCTCATCCTCTGTTCAGGTTTTTGATACCCGCTCCCGGGCCGGACCGACTCAATGGAGCCTGCTGTATTGATCGCCATCATACCTGTTTTCAGGAGGCTTGGCCGGTCAGCGAACTATTCAGCGTCTTGAGACACACCGGGGCCATGGGATGAAACACACG